>NZ_RAWC01000006.1:0-99497 GCF_003611685.1 Corallococcus sp. CA049B
CCCCCCAGCCACAGCCCCTCCAGGACGCCCTCCGACAGGGGGCCCGCGAGCAGCGCGCACACCGGCACGCAGAGCCCCTGGATGACGGCCCGCACGGAGTACACGCGGCCCCGCACCCCGGGCGCGACACAGCGGGCCCACAGGGCCTGCACGCAGGTGGAGAGCCACGACAGGCACAGGCCGCTGACGAACAGGCCGCCCGCAATCCACGGCACCGAGCGCCACAGACCGATGGCGCTGATGGCGAGGCCCCCGGCGAAGGCAGCGCCCAGCAGGCCGTCCACCAGCCGCCGCGGTCCCCCCCAGGCGCTCATCAGCAGCGCGCCCGTCAGGATGCCCGCGCCCCCGGCCGCGAGCGTCGAGCCGAGCGCCACGGGGCTCGCGAACGACAGCACCAGCGGAGAGACGGCCAGCGTCACCAGCTCCACGATGAAGCTGATGGCGGCCCAGACGAGCAGCACGCCGAACAGGCCGGTCCGCTGACGCAGGTACACCCAGCCCTCCGCCGCCTCGCGCAGCAGGCCCTGTCGCGGCGCCTCCGCGCCCGCGAAGAGGCGCGGGGGGACGCGCAGCCGGGCCAGCGTGGACAGCCCGAACAGCGCGGTCACCACGTCGATGACCACCACGCCCGTCAACCCCACCGTCGACACCAGCACCCCGGCCACGATGGGGGCCGCCAGCCCGGAGATGGCGTCGCTGATCTGCAACATCCCATCCGCGCGCGCCGCCTCCCGCCGGGCGACGAGCTGCGTGACGAGCGCGAAGTGCGCCGGCTGTCCCAGCGAACCGCACAGCGAGTTGGCCGCGACGATGAGCCAGATGTGCCAGGTGTCCAGCCGCCCCACGAACAGCAGCGCCGCGAGCGCCAGGGTGCAGAGCGTGGCGCCCACGTCGCTGAGGATGAGCGCCCGGCGGCGGTCCATCCGGTCCACCAGCGCGCCCGTGAAGGGCATGACGAGCACCGCCGGCAGCGAACCGAACAGCACGATGAGGCCGAACTGGGAGGCCGACCCGGTCCGCTGGAAGACCCAGACACCCAGGGAGAAGCGCGTCAAGGCGGACCCCGCCTGCGTCACCGTCTGGCCCAGCCAGAACAGCAGGAAGGGCCGCGACCAGACGCGTACGCCGTCCTCCAGGCGGTCGGCGGCTCCGGATGGCGTCATCGGTCCCTGCATGGCGTTGGCGGGCCGCGCGGAGGTCGGGAGCACCGCTCCCTCCCTCGCGTCAGAAGCCCTCGAGGTTCAGCCTCCGCCCGAGCCGCGCGTACCCCTCCAACAGCCGCAGCACGGGCCGCCGCAGCACGGGCGGGGAGAGCTGCCGCGCCGCTTCCGACGCGACGTAATGCACCGCGAAGGGCATGTACCGGGCCGCCTCCGTGACGTGGGCGAAGTTGTAGGTGAGCGAGACGCTGGCACTCAGCGTGTACACCTCATGCAGCCAGCAGCCCGGGATGAACAGGATGTCGCCCGGTTCGAGGACGGTCTCCAGCACGCGGGCGCCCGCGTAGGCCTCCCGCAGGCGCGGCGAGTCCCACGGCTCCGGCGTGCGGGACTTCAGGTCCGGGAAGAGGGGCGCCTGGTCCGGGGAGATGAGGAAGCACCGCTTGCGGCCATGCACCTGGCACAGCACGGCGTTCGTCAGCCCGGAGTCCGCGTGCAGCTTCGTCACCGCCCCCTTCGGGGAGACGTAGATGCCGGACGCCGGGTGGCGCAGCGTCGTGGGATCCGAGCGCAGCACGTGCGGGTGCAGGTAGAAGCGCTCGGGCAGGAAGGAGGGCCGCGCCCAGTCGTCCCGGACGCACCGGAACAGCGCGTCCGTGAACCCGCCGTCCTCGTCCGACCAGCGCAGGTAGGGCACCTCCTGGCCCGCGGGCACGTCGCCGGACTCAAAGCGTGGCAGCAGGTCGACGTAGTCCGCGAAACGCATCCGGCGCGTCTCCTGGAAGCCGCCCCCCTGGAGGCACACGGTCATGTCCCCCAGCAACCCCTTCAGGTAGTCGGGCGTCCACTTCCCCAGGGCCGCCCAGTCGCGCATCGCGTCCGTGACGACCACCGGCCTGCGCTGGCGGAGATGGTCCCGGATGAAGGCGTGGTCGCTCAGGCCTGCTCGGCGTTCAATCTGTGGAAACTGCACGGACAGTCGTCCTCGCGAGGGCGGATTCGCGGGTGGAAACTATCACCATTCCTCTCCTGGGAAAGCCCCCTTACCTGGACACAACGCGATATGACATATTGGCCGGATTCCAGGCGGCGACTCCAAATGCCTCCCACGCCCCGGACTGAACTCCTCCCAGAACGTCTCGAACGTCCGTCCATGGAAACCACTCGCGTCCGTCCTCCGCACTTCACCGACGAGCAGCCCGCGACGCTGATTGAGCTCGGGCGCCTGCGGGCCGCGAGCCAGCCGGACCGCGTCGTCCACACCTTCCTCCGGGACGGAGAGCGTGAAGACGCCTCGCTGACGTTCGGGCAGTTGGACCAGCGGGCACGGGCCATCGCCGCGGTGCTGCAACAGGGAAGCGCCGTGGGGGAGCGCGCGCTCCTGCTCCAACCACCGGGGTTGGACTTCATCGCCGCCTTCATGGGGTGTCTGTACGCGGGCCTCATCGCCGTGCCGGCGTACACGCCCGGCCGTGGCAACCTGAAGCGGACGCTGCCGCGCCTGCTGTCCATCGCGGCGAGCGCCCGGCCGTCGGTGGTGCTGACCTCGCGGGAGATTGAACAGTTCCTGCGCCCGCGCGCGCCCGAGCTCCCGGTGTCGCGCTGGTGCGCCACGGACGTGCTGCCCGCCGGGGCGGAGTCGGCCTGGGTGCCGCCCGCGGTCTCCGGCGAGTCGCTCGCCTTCCTCCAGTACACCTCCGGCTCCACCTCCGCGCCCAAGGGCGTGAGGGTGAGCCACCGCAACCTGCTGCACAACCTGGAGGCCATCCACGCGGGCTTCGGGCACACCGAGGACAGCGTCGCGGTGACGTGGCTGCCCGCCTTCCACGACATGGGGCTCATCGACGGCATCCTGCAGCCGCTCTACGGCGGCTTCGTGAGCCACGGCATGGCCCCGCTGGCCTTCCTGCAACACCCGCTGCGGTGGCTCCAGGCCCTGTCGCGCTACCGCGCCACCCACAGCGGCGGCCCCAACTTCGCCTACGACCTCTGCGTCAGCCGCATCCCGCCCGAGCAGCGCGCGGCGCTGGACCTGTCGAGCTGGCGCGTCGCCTACAACGGCGCGGAGCCCGTGCGGCGGGACACCCTGGAGCGCTTCGCCGACGCGTTCGCGGTGGCCGGGTTCCGCCGCGGCGCCCTCTACCCCTGCTACGGGCTGGCCGAGGCGACGCTCAAGGTCAGCGGCGGACCGTCCTCCACCGGGCCGGTGTACGCCCGCGTGCGGGCCGCGGCGCTGGAGCGCCACGAGATCGTTGACGCCACGGAGGCGGGGGACGACTCACGCTGGCTCGTGGGATGCGGCACGCCCGCGGCCGACCTCACCGTCGTCGCCGTGGATCCGGAGACCCGGCGCCCCTGTGGCCCGGAGCGGGTGGGAGAGCTCTGGGTGCGCGGCCCCAGCGTCGCGCAGGGCTACTGGAACGAGCCCGAAGAGACCGCCCATGCGTTCCAGGCGCGGCTCGCCGGGGAGCCGGAGGCGGACCCCTTCCTGCGCACCGGCGACCTGGGCTTCCTGCGGGATCAGACCGTGTTCGTCACCGGGCGGCTCAAGGACCTCATCATCCTCCACGGGCGCAATCACTATCCCCAGGACATCGAGGAGACCGTCGAGCGCAGCCACCCCTCCGTGCGCCAGGGGGCGTGCGCGGCGTTCCCGGTGGACGTGGACGGCGAGGAGCGGCTGTTCGTCGCGGCGGAGCTGGACCGGCACGCGCCGGGCGTCCGGGCCTCCACGACCCCGGACGCGGAGGAGCGGCTGGACGACGTCGTGCGGGCGGTGCGCAAGGCCGTCGCCGACGCTCATGAAGTCCAGGTCCACCAGGTGCTGCTGCTGCGCCCGGGGACCCTGCCCAAGACCTCCAGCGGCAAGCTGCAACGGCGGGCGTGCCGCCAGGGCTTCCTCTCCGGAAGCCTGAGCACGCTCCAGGCCGGCCCCGAACTCAAGTCCCCTGGCCACGACTGAGCCCCATCCCATGACACCGGTATTCACGGCGCAGGACATCCAGGCCTGGTTGACGGCGCGGCTCGCCGAAAGACTGGGGCTCCCCCCGGAACAGATCGACCTGCGGGAAGCCTTCGCCGGCTACGGCCTGGGCTCGGCGGAGGCGGTCATCCTGTCGGGCGACCTGGCCCGCTGGCTCGGCCGTCCACTGTCCCCCACGGTGCTCTGGGAGCACCCCACCCCCCTGGCGCTGGCCGCGTTCCTGGCCGGCGCCGCCGTGGCCCCGCCCGAAGCCGCGCCCCAGGCCGTGAGTGATTCTGAGCCCATCGCGGTGATTGGCCTGGGCTGCCGGTTTCCCGGCGCAGACTCCCCGGAGGCCTTCTGGAAGCTGCTGGTGAACGGGACGGACGCCATCACCGAGGTGCCCGCCGAGCGCTGGGACCTGGGCGAGTTCTATGATCCGGACCCCACCCGCCCGGGCCGGATGAGCACGCGCTGGGGTGGCTTCCTCCGCGACGTCGACCGGTTCGACTCCGGGTTCTTCGGCATCTCGCCACGCGAGGCCATCCGGTTGGATCCGCAGCAGCGGCTGCTGCTCGAGGTGGTGTGGGAGGCCTTGGAGGACGCCGGGCTGCCGGTGGAGCGGCTCGCGGGCACGCGCACGGGGGTCTTCATCGGCATCTCGAACAGCGACTACGGGCGCATGCAGTTGGATGACCCGCTGCTGGGCGATGCGTACGTGGGCACGGGCAGCGCGCTGAGCATCGCGGCCAATCGCATCTCCTATCAGTTCGACCTGCGCGGCCCGAGCCTCGCGGTGGACACCGCCTGCTCCTCGTCGCTGGTGGCCGTCCACCTGGCCTGCCAGAGCCTGCTGCGCGGCGAGTCCACGCTGGCGGTCGTCGGCGGCGTGAACCTGCTGCTGTCTCCCGCCGTGACGGTGAACTTCACCAAGGCCGGCTTCATGGCCCCGGACGGGCGCTGCAAGGCGTTCGACGCCGGGGCGAACGGCTACGTGCGCGGCGAGGGCGCGGGCGTCGTCGTGCTCAAGCGGCTGTCCCAGGCGCTCGCGGAGGGCGACGCCATCCACGCCGTCATCCGGGGCAGCGCCGTCACCCAGGACGGCCGGAGCAACGGCCTGACCGCGCCCAACCGCCAGGCCCAGGAAGCCGTGCTGCGCGAGGCCCACCGGAGCGCGGGCACCACGCCCGGCGCGGTCCAATACGTCGAAGCGCATGGCACCGGCACGTCCCTGGGAGACACCATCGAATTGGAGGCGCTCGGGGGCGTGACCTCCGTGGGACGCGACTCTGGACGGCCCTGCCGCGTCGGCAGCGTCAAGACGAACATCGGGCACCTGGAGGCCGCCGCCGGCATCGCCGGGCTCATCAAGGTCGTCCTGTCGCTCAAGCACCGGCGGCTGCCGCCCAGCCTGCACTTCCAGAAGCCCAACCCCCTCATCCCCTTCGAGCAGCTGGCCCTGGCGGTGCAGACGGAGGCCACCCCGTGGCCGCGCGCGGACGCGGCCCTCCTCGCGGGCGTCAGCTCGTTTGGCTTTGGCGGCACCAACGCGCACGTCGTGCTGGACGCGCCACCGTCCGCGCCGGCCTCCGAGGGGACGTCGCCGGAGCACCGGGACGCCACGGACGGAGCGCGGCTGCTCACCGTGTCCGCCCGGGACGCCGCCGCGCTGGAGTTGCTGGCTCGGGACTACCGCGAGCTGCTGACGCGAACCCCGGAGGCGCCCGCGCTCTCGGACGTCGCCGCCACCGCCGCACGGCGCCGCGGCCCGCATGACCACCGGCTGGCGCTCGTCGCCCGCGGGAACGCCGAGGCCGCGGGGCTCTTGGAGTCCTTCACCCGGGGCGAGCCCCGGACGGGTCTCTTCTCCGGCCCCCGTCGCGCGAGCCGTCCCCGGGTGGTGTTCGTCTTCCCGGGTCAGGGTTCGCAGTGGGCCGGCATGGGCCGGGAGCTGCTCGCGTCCGAGCCCGTGTTCCGCGAGGCCGTGGAGCGGTGCGAGGCCGCGCTCCAGGCCCACGTCGACTGGTCGCTCGTGGAGGTGCTGACGGGGGGCCCGGCGGCCACCCGGCTCCAGGAGATCGACGTCCTCCAGCCAGTGCTGTTCGCGGTGGAGGTCGCGCTCGCCGCGCTGTGGCGCTCCTGGGGCGTGGAGCCGGACGCCGTCGTGGGCCACAGCATGGGTGAGGTGGCCGCGACGTACGTGGCCGGGGGCCTGTCGCTGGAGGACGCGGCGCGGATCATCTGCGTGCGCAGCCAGCTGCTCCTGCGCCTCAAGGGCCAGGGCGCCATGCTCGCGGTGGAGCTGTCCGCGGAGCAGGCCACCGCGCTCATTGCCGGAAGCGAGGATCGCGTCTCCGTGGGGGTGAGCAATGGCCCCCGGTCCACCGTCCTCTCCGGAGCGCCGGACACGCTCCGGGAGCTGCGCACGAAGCTGGAGCGCGAGCACGTCTTCTGCCGCGAGGTGAAGGTCGACGTCGCCTCGCACAGCCCCCAGGTGGAGCCGCTGCGCGCGGAGCTGCTGGAGGCGCTCGACGCGGTGGAGCCCCGCACGCCCACGCTGAAGTTCTTCTCCACGGTGGAGCGCGAGGGCGAGCCGTACCTGGATGCGCACTACTGGTGGTGGAACCTGCGGCAGCCGGTGCGCTTCGCGGAGGCCGTGGCCGACCTGCTGGCCCAGGGCTACGACACCTTCATCGAGGTGAGCCCCCACCCCATCCTCGCGATGCCACTGGCGGAGAGCATCGCGCAGCGGGGCGGCGACATCGCGGTGCTGCCCTCCCTGCGCCGCGACGAGGACGCGCGCGCGGTGCTGCTCGGCGCCCTGGGCGCGTTCTACGTGCGCGGAGGCGCCCCCCGGTGGGAGCAGGTGCATCCCCAGACGCCGCCCATCCCGCTGCCGCACCACCCCTGGCGGCGGGAGCGATACTGGTTGCCGGCGCAGGCGCCCTCCCGCACGCGGACCGCGCGGCGCTCGCCAGCGGAGGTCGCGCTGGAGGCAGGCCAGCGTCAGGCGGCCCAGGCCCCGCTGGATCTGGCGCTCCATGCACAGCCAGACACCCGCCGGCGACTGGACGCCCTCACGCAAGGCTTCATCGTGGCGGCCCTGCGAGAACTGGGGGCCTTCCGTCAGCCCGGCGAGCACCTCACGCTCGAAGGGCTGGAGAGCGCGCACGGCGTGGCGCCGCGCTATCGCAAGCTCATGTCGCGGTGGCTGCGCCGCCTGGTGGACGCGGGGCTGCTGGAGGCGCACGGTGACGCGTTCGTCGCCCGCCTGGCGCTGCCCGAGCCCCCCGTCGTCACGCTCGTGGCGGAGGCGCGCACGCACTGCGTGGGCCTCGGCTTCCTCGTGGACTATCTCCAGCGCTGCGGCGAGCAGCTGCCCGGCGTCCTGCGCGGAGCGGTGGATCCGCTGGAGCTGATGTTCCCGGGCGGCTCCCTGGCCACGGCCGAGGGGCTGTACCAGACGTCCGCCATCGCCCGGTACTACAACGCCATCGTCCGGTCCGTCGTCGAGTCCGTGCCGCGCGTCCTACCGGGCCCCGTGCAGGTTCTGGAGATTGGCGCGGGCACGGGCGGCACGTCCGCCACGCTGCTGCCCGCCCTGTCGGACCTGGGCGTGACGTACTGGTTCACGGACGTGTCGGAGTTCTTCTTCGCCCGGGCCGCCGAGCGCTTCGCCGCGCATCCCTTCGTGCGCTACGGCGTGCTCGACATCGAGCGGGAACCCCGCACGCAGGGCTTCGCCCCCGGCGGCTTCCAGCTCATCGTGGCCTCCAACGTGCTGCACGCCACGCGCGACCTGCGGGAGACCCTGGAGCACGTCCGGTCGCTGCTCGCGCCAGGGGGCGTGCTCATCCTCTGGGAGGTGACGCACCCGCAGCCGTGGTTCGACATCTCCTTCGGCCTCATCGAAGGGTGGTCCCGGCACGAGGACGCCTGGCGCGAGGACCAACCGCTGCTGCCCGCCACGCGCTGGACGGAGCTGCTGCGCACCCAGGGCTTCGTGGACGTCCAGGCCTTCCCGCCCCCGGGCTCGCCCGCGGAGGTGCTGGAGCAACACGTCGTCGTCGCGGCGCTCCCGGACGGCCCCGCCCGGCGAACGCCCGCGAACGTGCCGGAGGTGGAGCCCGAGGCCTGGACGGCGGCGCGGGAGGCCGTGCTGCCCGTGGGCGTTCCCCCGCTCGTGGCGCTCCAGAACGCGGCCACCCCCGGCGAGCGCGCGGAGCTGCTCGCCCAGGGCGTCACGGGACAGGTCGCGGCCGTGCTGCGCCTGCCTCCGGCGCGCGTGGAGCTGGGCAAGCCGCTCAACCGGCTGGGGCTCGACTCCCTGATGGGGCTCGAGCTGAAGAACCGCATCGAGCGGACCTGGTCCCTGAAGCTGCCCCTCGCGGAGATCTTCCTCGCGGAGGGCGTCACGGACCTCGCGGGCCGGGTGCTCGCGCGCTGGAACGCCGACCACGCCGTACAGGAGTCCTCCTCCGCCGTCGCCGCGGGGATTCCGCGCGGGAGCGAGACGCTGGGAGAGGCGCCGCTGTCGCACGCCCAGGAGCTCATCTGGATCAACACCCAGCTGGAGCCCGAGCAGGCCTTCTACAACGTGCCCTACGCGGTGCACTTCGACGGGCCGCTGGACGTCCCCCGGCTGGAGGCGAGCCTCGCCGCCCTGCTGCGCCGGCATGAGGTCCTTCGCACGACCTTCCACGCGCGGGAGGGCCACGCGTATCAGGTCATCCCACCGGCCACCGGCTTCCGCCTGCCCGTCGTGGCGCTCTCCGGCTCCACCCCCGAGGCGCGCGCCACGGAAGCGGAGCAGGTGCTGTCCCGGGAGGTGGGGCGGCGCTTCGACCTGGACCGCTCCGTCCTGCGCGCCTGCCTCCTTCCCCTGGCGGAGGACCGGCACGTGCTGCTGCTCGTGCTGCACCACCTGGTGGTGGACGGCTGGTCGGGCGCCCTGCTCATGCGCGAGCTGGGAGCGCTGTATCGCGCGGGGGGCGACAGCAAGGCCGCGGCCCTGGACGCGCTCCCGGTGCGCTACGCGGACTTCGCCGTCTGGGAGCGGGCGCTCCTCACGCGCGAGGCGCTCTCGGACTCCCTGGCGTACTGGCGCGAGACGCTCGCGGGCGCGCCCCCGTCCGTGGACCTGCCCACGGACCTGCCCCGGCCCTCACGGCGCGGCTTCCGCGGGGCCCTGCACTCGGAGACGCTGCCCGCGGCGCTCGCCGCCGGGGTGCGCGAGCGGGCCTGGCAGGAGGGCGCCACGCCCTTCATGGTCCTCAAGGCGGCGCTGGACGTGCTGCTGTACCGCTGGACGGGCCAGACGGACCTGGTCGTCGGGACCGTCGTGGCGAACCGGGGCCGGTCGGAGCTGGAACCGCTGGTGGGCAACTTCATCAACTTCCTGCCCCTGCGCACGCGGCTGTCCGGGGACGACACGGCGCGCTCGCTGCTGGAGCGGGTGAAGGCGTCCGTGCTGGAGGCCTCCACGCACCAGGACTGTCCCTTCGCCGCCATCGTCGAAGCGGCCCGGCCCCAGCGCACCGGCGGCCCGTCGCCCCTCTACAACGTGGCGCTGCTCTTCCATGCCTTCGACCTCCCCGGCGACGAGTGCTTCGCCGGCACCGGGCTGCGCACGCGGTTCGAGCTGGTCCACAACCGGTCCTCCGCGCTCGACCTGCGCTTCGTGGTGACCGAGCTGCCGGAGGGTCTGCGGTTCGAGTGCGAGTACGACCCCGACCTCTTCAGGCCCGACACCGTGAGCCGGTGGATGGGCCACTACCGCACGCTGCTGGAGGGGCTGTGCGCCGAGCCCGGCGTCACCCTGGCGCGCGCACCCCTCCTCACGGCCCCCGAGCGCCACCAGCTGTTGCGCGAGTGGAACGACACGCGCGTGGAGCTCCCCCAGGACACCTGCCTGCATGAGCTGATCTCGCGGCAGGCGGCGCGCTCGCCGAACGCCGTGGCCGTCGCGTTCGAGGAGGCGACGCTCACCTACGCGCAGTTGGAGGCGCGGGCGCACCAGCTCGCGCACCGGCTGCGCCGGATGGGCGTGGGCCCCGAGGTCCGGGTCGGGGTGTGCCTGGAGCGCTCGCTGGAGCTGGTGGTGGCGCTGCTGGGCGTGCTGAAGGCGGGCGGCGCCTACGTGCCGCTGGACCCCGAGTACCCCGCCGAGCGACTCGGGTGGATGCTGGAGGATGCCCGGGCCCCGGTGGTCCTCACGCAGTCGCATCATGCGAAGACGCTGCCCGTGGGCGCGGCGGCGGTGCTGTGCCTGGACACGGAAGCAGCGGCGCTCGCGCGGGAACCCGCCCACGCCCCGGAGACCGGGGTGGCCCCCGGCCATCTGGCCTACGTCATCTTCACGTCTGGCTCCACGGGGCGCCCCAAGGGCGCGATGAACACCCATGGCGCCATCGTCAACCGGCTGGTGTGGATGCAGCGGGCCTACGGGCTGGGCCCCTCGGACGTCGTCGTCCAGAAGACGCCCTTCGGGTTCGACGTGTCGGTCTGGGAGTTCTTCTGGCCGCTCATGACGGGCGCGCGGCTGGTGGTGGCGCGGCCCGGGGGACACCGCGACGCTGGCTATCTGGCCTCGCTGGTGGCGCGCGAGCGCGTCACCACGATGCACTTCGTGCCCTCGATGCTGGGCGCCTTCCTGGAGGCACCGGGTCTGGAGGCATGCACGGCGCTCACCCGCGTCCTGTGCAGCGGCGAAGCCCTGCCCGCCGAGCTCCAGGCCCGCTTCTTCGCGCGGTGGGCCACCTGCGCCCTGCACAACCTGTACGGCCCCACGGAGGCGGCCGTGGACGTCACGGCATGGGAATGCCAGCGGGGCGACTCCCGGCTCGCGGTGCCCATCGGGAGGCCCATCTCCAATGCCGGCATCTACCTGCTCGACGGTGAGCTGCAGCCGGTCCCCGTGGGCGTCGCTGGCGAGCTGTTCATCGCCGGCACGCCGGTGGGGCGCGGCTACCTGCGGCGGCCGGACCTGACGGCGGAGCGCTTCATCCCCGACCTCCATGCGGCCACGCCCGGCGCCCGCATGTACCGCACGGGGGACCTGGCCCGCTTCCATCCGGACGGCGCCATCGAGTTCCTGGGCCGGTTGGATCATCAGGTGAAGATCCGCGGCTTGCGCATCGAACCGGGTGAGGTGCAGGCGCTGCTCGCGCGGCAGCCCGCGGTCCAGGAGTGCGCGGTGCTGGCCCGCGAGGACGTCCCGGGTGACATGCGGCTCGTCGCGTACGTGGTGCCGCATCCGTCCCCCGCGTGGGACGAAGGGGCGGCCCGGGGAGCGCTGCGGGCGCTGCTGCCGGAGTACATGGTGCCGTCGGCCTTCGTCATCCTCCCGGCCCTGCCGCTCACCCCCAACGGGAAGCTGGACCGCAAGGCGCTGCCGGCTCCGGCCCGAGGCATCCCTTCGTCGGGCGCGGCGCCCCAGCGCCCGCTCACGGCGGTGGAAGCGCGGATCGCCGGGACGTGGGCGGACGTGCTGGGCCACGAACGCGTGGGCCCTTCGGACGACTTCTTCGCGCTCGGCGGCCATTCGCTGCTCGCCACCCGGGTCATCTCCCGTCTGCGCGCGGCCTTCTCCGTGGAACTCGCGGTGCGCGACCTGTTCGAGGCGACGACCGTGGAGCGGCTGGCCGCCCGTGTCTCGGCCGCGCTCGCCAGTACCCCGGTGGTCCCCCAGGCCCCGGCGCTCGTTCCCGCGGCCGGCGCGGACGCCGGACGCCTGTCCTTCTCCCAGCAGCGGATGTGGTTCCTGGCCCAGCTGGAGCCGGACAACCCGTTCTACAACCTGCCCGCCCTCGTCCGGCTGGAGGGCGCGCTGGACGCCGAAGCGCTGGTGCGGAGCCTGCGCGAAGTGGTCCGCCGGCACCAGGTGCTGCGCACCACGTTCCCCCAGCGGGAGGGACACCCGGCCCTGCACGTCCTGGAGTCGCCGCTCACCGTGGAGCGGGTGGACCTGCGCGCGCTCGCGCCCGAAGCGCGCGAAGCGGAGGCCCTGCGCTTCGCCAGCACGGAGTCGCGGCGGCCCTTCGACCTGGCCGAGGGCCCCCTGCTGCGGGCCCACCTGCTGCAAGTGGAGGACACGCGGCACCTGCTCCTCTTGGTGATGCACCATATCGTCGCGGACGGAGGGTCCATGACCGTGCTGGTGCGCGAGCTCATGGCGCTCTACCCCGCGTTCAGCGCCGGCAGCCCGTCCCCCCTCCCCGAGCTCCGCCTCCAGTTCTCGGACTTCGCCGCCTGGCAGCGGCGGTGGCTGGACGGGGACGCGCTCGCGGCGGTGCTGGGCTGGTGGCGTGAGCGGCTCACGGGGGCGCCCCGGGTGCTGGACCTCCCCATGGCCCGCGCCCGTCCCGCCGTGCAGCGCTACCGGGGCGCGCGCCAGCCGGTCCACCTGTCACCCGCGACGACGCGGGCCCTGGTGGAGCTGGGCCGCGACACGGGGACCACCCTCTTCATGACGCTGCTCGCGGGGTTCCAGACCCTGCTGCACCGCTACTCGGGCGCCACCGACGTGGTGGTCGGCTCCCCCGTCGCGAACCGCGACCCCGTGGAGGTGGAGGAGCTGATCGGCTTCTTCGCCAATGTCCTCGCGCTGCGCACGGACCTGTCCGGCGAGCCTTCCTTCCGGGAGCTGCTCGCGCGCGTGCGCGAGGTGACGCTGGGCGCCTACGCGCATCAGGCCGTCCCTTTCGAGAAGCTGGTGGAGGAGCTGCGCGTTCCCCGCGGCTTGAGCCACGCGCCCCTCTTCCAGGTCCTCTTCGCGTTGCAGAACACGCCGCTGCCGGAGCAGGCGCTGCCGGGCCTGCGCCTGACGCCGGTGGAGGTGGAGGCCGGCACCGCGCGATACGACCTGGCGCTGACGCTCGAGGAGGGCCCCCAGGGGCTGCACGGCAGCCTGGAGTACGACACGGACCTGTTCGACGCGCCGACCGCCGCGCGCATGGTGCGCCACCTGGAGCGGCTGCTCGAAGGGGCCACGCGCACCCCGGACGCGCGCATCGGCCTGCTGCCGCTGCTCCCCGAGGCGGAGCGCCACCAGGTGCTGCGCGAGTGGAACGCCACGCGCAGGGAGTCCTCCGGGCGGTGCGTGCACGAGCGCATCTCCGCCCAGGCCGCGCGGACCCCGGACGCCCTGGCGGTCATCACCCCGGAGGCCACGCTCACGTATGCGGCGCTGGAGCGCGGCTCCAACCAGCTCGCGCACCACCTGCGGTCGCTGGGCGTCGGGCCCGAGGTCCGCGTGGGCCTCTGCCTGGACCGCTCCGTGGAGCTCGTCGTGGCGCTGCTGGGCGTGCTCAAGGCAGGAGGGGCCTACGTCCCCCTGGACGCGGCCTTCCCGGCCTCGCGCCTGGCGCAGATGGTGGAGGACGCACGGCCGACGGTCCTCCTCACGCGCACGGCCCTGCGCGACGCCGTGGATGCCAGTGACGCGGCCGTGGTCTGCCTGGATGCCGCCACGGACCTGCTGCGGACGCTGCCCGCCACACCGCCCCGGGTGGAGCTTTCGCCCGAGCACCCCGCGTACGTGCTGTACACCTCCGGCTCCACGGGACGCCCCAAGGGCGTGCAGGTGACGCACGGGGGCTTGAGCAACTTCCTGGACGCCATGCTGCACGAGCCCGGCATGGGCGCCGGGGACGTGCTGCTCGCGGTCACCACGCTCTCCTTCGACATCGCGGGCCTGGAGCTCTACCTGCCGCTGCTGGCTGGCGCGCGGCTGGTGCTGGTGTCTCGCGAGGTGGCGGTGGACGGCACGCGGCTCGCGGACGCGCTGCTGCGCCACGGCGCCACCGTCATGCAGGCCACCCCCGCGACGTGGCGGCTGCTGCTCGCGAGCGGCTGGAGCGGGAAGCCCGACCTGCGCGTGCTGTGCGGGGGCGAGGCCCTGCCGCGCGACCTCGCGGCCACGCTGCGCGCGGCGACGGCCGGCGTCTGGAACCTCTACGGTCCCACCGAGACGACCATCTGGTCCTCCGTCCACCGGGTGGAGGACACGGGGGCGGACATCCCCATCGGGAGGCCCATCGCCAACACCACGTTCTACCTGCTGGACGCGGCGCTCCAGCCCGTCCCGGTGGGCGTCCCGGGGGAGCTGTACATCGGCGGCGCCGGGCTCGCGCGGGGCTACCTGGACCGGGCCGACCTGACGGCCGGTGTCTTCGCGCCGGATCCCTTCAGCGACGCACTGGGCGCGCGGCTCTACCGCACCGGCGACCTGGCCCGGTGGAGGGCGGACGGCACCGTCGATTACCTGGGCCGGAGGGATCAGCAGGTGAAGGTGCGCGGGCACCGGATCGAACCGGGTGACATCGAGGCCGCGCTCACGCGCCACGAAGGCGTGCGCGCGGCGGTCGTCGTCGTGCGCGAGGACGTCGCCGGAGAGAAGCGGCTGGTGGCCTACGTCATCCCCAGCGGTGAGCCGCCCACGCCCGCCGGCTTCCGGGAGCACCTCCGCGCCCTGCTGCCGGAGTACATGGTGCCGTCGGCCTTCATGGTCCTGGACGCGCTGCCGCTGACCCCCAACGGCAAGGTCGACCGCAAGGCGCTGCCAGCCCCGGGACCGCTCCAGCCCGCCGCGGGCTTCGTCGCGCCCCGCACGCCCACCGAGCAACGGCTCGCCCGGCTCTGGGCCGAGGTCCTCCACCTGGAGCACCTGGACGTCACCGCGAACTTCTTCGAGCTGGGAGGCGACTCCATCCAGGGGGTGCTGGTCATCGCCCGGGCGAACCAGGCCGGGCTGCCGCTCACCGTCCGCCAACTCTTCGAACACCAGACCGTGGCCGCCCTGGCCCAGGTCATCGACGGCGCGCCCGCGCCGGAGTCCCCCACCGCGCCGGAGGAACCGGCCGCGTTCTCCAGCCTCGCTCCGGAGATTCAAGAGTGGCTGCGGGCCCGCATGCCCACGGCGGAGGACGCCTTCGCGCTCACGCCGCTCCAGGAGGGCATGCTCTTCCATGCGCTGAACGCTCCGGCGCAAGGGGCGTACTTCCAGCAACTCCACTGCACGGTGGAGGGGGCGCTGGAAGCGGACGCGTTCGCGCGGGCCTGGCAGCACGTGGTCCAACGCCACGCCGTGCTGCGCACGTCCTTCCACTGGGAGGCCGTGGAGCACCCCGTCCAGGTGGTCCACCGCGAGGCCACCGTCCCCGTCGAACACCTCGACTGGAGCACCCTGCCCGCCCCCGAGCAGGCCTCGCGGCTCGCGTCGTACCTCGAAGAGGATCAGGCCCGGGGGTTCACGCTCGACAGCGCGCCCCTGATGCGGGTCGCCTTGCTCCAGACCGGGGCGCGGAGGTGGACGCTGGTCTGGAGCTACCACCACCTGCTGCTCGATGGCTGGTCCGCCGCGCGCGTGGTCCACGAGGTGGCGATGGCGCAGGCGGCGCTCCTCCAGGGTGAGCCCCCGCCGCGCCCGCCGTCCCGGCCCTACCGCGCCTATCTGGACTGGTTGCGACGCCAGGACCTCGCGGCGCCGGAGGCCTTCTGGCGCCGGACCCTGGCGCCCTTCACCGCGCCCACCGCCCTGCCCCGCTTTGGCCCGGAAGCCTCCGGTATTGCCTCCCCCCACCGGGAGCACCAGACCCGGCTTCCGGCCGGGGTGACCCGGCAGCTCCAGGCCCGGGCCCGGCGTCACCACCTCACACTCAACACGCTGGTCCAGGGGGCCTGGGCCCTGCTGCTGGCCCGCTACAGTGGTGAGCGGCGGGTCCTCTTCGGAGCCACCACCGCGGCCCGTCCCGCGGAGCTCCCCGGCGCCGACACGATGGTCGGCCTGTTCATCAACACGCTGCCCGTGCCCGTGACGGTGGACGAACATGCGCCGGTGGACGCGTGGCTCAGGGCCCTCCAGCAGCAGCAGTCCGAGGCCCGCCAGCACGAGCACGCCCCGCTGGCGCGCATCCAGGGATGGAGCGCGCTGCCGCGCGGCCAGGCGCTGTTCGACACGCTGCTCGTGTACGAGAACTATCCGCTGGAGCACGCGCTGGAGGATCCGGCGATCGGCCTGCGGATCAGCGACGTCCACACCCTCGAGCGCACCGGCTACCCGCTGACGGTGGTGGCGGTGCCCGGCCCGGACCTCGCCTTCCGCTTCCTGTACGACGCCCGCCACCTGGACGACGCCACGGTGGCGCGGCTCGCGGAGCACCTGGGGACGGTCCTCTCCACCCTGCTCGCCCACCCGGAAGGACGCGTGGGCGACGTGACGCTCCTGTCCGAGCAGGAGCGTCATCGCCTGCTCGTCGATTGGAGCGAGGGCCCGGCCACCTTCCACGGCGGCGCCAACGTTCCTTCCCTGTTCGCGGCGCGGGTCGCGGCCACGCCGGACGCGGTGGCCGTCGTGCGCGATGGGGAGCCCCTGACGTATGGCGCCCTGGAGGCCCGCGCGAACCGGCTGGCGCACCACCTGCGCGGGCTCGGGGTCGGCCCCGACGTCAAGGTGGGCGTGTGCATCGAGCGCTCGTTCGAGCTGGTGGTGGCGCTGCTGGGCATCCTGAAGGCCGGGGGCGCCTACGTGCCGCTGGATCCGGAGTACCCCCGCGAGCGCCTCGCCTTCATGCTGGAGGACTGTCAGCCACGGGTCGTGGTGACGCGGGCGCGGCTGGCCGGCGCGCTTCCCCCGTCCCCCGGGCAACGCGTGTTGCTGGACGAGGAGGAAGCCGCGTGGATCCGGCACCCCGTCACCCCTCCGGAGGTGCGCCTCTCCGATGAGCACCTGGCCTACGTGCTGTACACGTCGGGCAGCACCGGCCGGCCCAAGGGCGTGCAGGTGACCCACGCGGCCATCGTGCGGCTGGTGCACCAGGTGGACTACGTCCAATTGGGGCCACGGGAGCGGGTGCTCCACTTCGCGCCCCTGGCCTTCGACGCGTCGACGTTCGAGCTGTGGGGACCGCTGCTGACGGGAGGACGGCTGGTGCTGGCTCCCCCCGGAGCCCTCTCCCTGGAGGCGCTGGGCCGGGTCATCACCGGGGAGGGCGTCACCACTCTGTGGCTCACCGCGGGCCTGTTCCATCAGGTGGTGGAGCACGCCCCGGAGGTGCTGCGCGGGGTACGCCAGCTCCTCGCGGGCGGCGACGTGCTGTCGGCGTCCCATGTCCAGCGCGTGCAGGCGTTGCATCCGGGCTGCCAGCTCATCAACGGCTATGGCCCCACGGAGGTGACGACCTTCGCCACCACGCACGCGATCTCCCACACGGAGGACGCGCGGGCCCCGGTGCCCATCGGGAGGCCCATCGCGGGGACGCGGGTGCGGGTCCTCGCCCCGGACGGCGCCCCCGTTCCCGTGGGCATCGCGGGAGAGCTGTTCCTCGGCGGAGCGGGGCTCGCGCGCGGCTACCAGGGCCGGCCGGAGCTGACGGCGGAGCGCTTCGTTCCGGATCCGTTCTCCCCGGAGCCGGGCGCGCGGCTGTATCGCACCGGCGACCTCGTGCGCTGGACCGAGGGGGGACGGCTGGAGTTCCTGGGCCGCGTCGACCACCAGGTCAAGGTGCGGGGCTACCGCATCGAGCCCGGAGAGATTGAAGCCCTCCTGCGCCAGCACCCGGACGTGCGCGAAGCCGCCGTCGTGGTGCGCGAGGACCGTCCGGGAGACAAGCGCCTCACCGGCTATGTGTCGTGGCGGGGAGACCGGCCGCCGGAGCCCAGGGCGCTCCACGACTTCCTGCGGGCACGCCTCCCTGAGTTCATGTGCCCCACGGCCTTCGGAGTGCTCGCGGAGCTGCCGCTCACGCCCAACGGCAAGGTGGACCGCCGGGCCCTTCCGCGCCTGGAAGGGGGAGGCCTGGAGCGGAGCGCGCCCCAGGTCGCGCCCCGTGACCCACTGGAAGCCTCGCTGGCGGCGCTCTGGGCGGACGTGCTGGGCCTGGAGCGGGTGGGCGTCGAGGACAGCTTCTTCGAGCTGGGTGGCCACTCGCTGCTCGCGCTCCGGCTGATCGCGCGCGTGCGCCAGGTCTTCCAGCGCGACGTGCCGCTGGCGGCCCTCTTCGAGTCCTCCACGGTGGCGGCCCTGGCCCGGCGGCTGGCCGACACGCCGTCGTCCGAGCATGGGCGCGATTCAACCCCCATCCCGCGCCGGAACGGCGCCGCGCCGCCCCCGCTGTCCTTCGCCCAGGAGCGGCTGTGGTTCCTGCACCAACTGGAGCCCACCTCCTCCACGTACACCCTCCGCGCGGCGGTCCGGCTGACGGGGACGCTCGATGTGGCCGCGCTGGAGCGGAGCCTCGATGAGGTCCTGCGGCGGCACGAAGCGCTGCGCACGACGTTCGTGCGGACCGACGCGGGGCCCGTCCAGGTCATCTCGCCCCCCAGCCGGCTGTCGCTGCCCGTCGTCGACCTGGGCCACCTCGCGCCGACAGCGCGCGAAGCCGGGGCACGCGAGCGCGCGTTCACCGAGCACCTGCGCCCGTTCGATCTGGAGCAGGGCCCGCTGGTGCGCGCGACGTTGCTGCGCCTGACGGCGGACGACCACGTCCTGTTGCTGCCCATGCATCACAGCGTGTCGGATGGCGCGTCCCTGGGCGTGTTGCTCCACGAGGTGGGCAGGCTCTACGAGGCCTTCCGCTCCGGCGCGCCCTCGCCGCTGCCCGCGCTTCCCCTCCAGTACGCAGACTACGCGGAGTGGCAGCGTGAGCAGGAGCGCGGTCCGGTGCTGGAGGTCCCGCTGTCCTGGTGGGTGCGCCAGTTGGAAGGCGCCCCCACCGTCCTGGAGCTGCCCACCGACCATCCCCGGCCCCAGGTGCGCAACGGTCACGGCACGGTGCACTCCGTCGCCTTCCCGGCGTCCCTGACGGACGCACTGAACGCGCTCGCCCTGCGCGAGGACAGCACCCTGTTCATGGTGCTGCTCGCGGCGTTCGAGACGCTGCTGGCCCGCTACTCCGGCCAGGAGACGCTGCTCGTGGGAACCCCGGTGGCGGGCCGCTCGAGGGAGGAGCTGGAGCCGCTCATCGGCATGTTCGTCAACACGCTCGTCCTCCGGGCCGACCTGACGGGTGACCCTTCCTTCCGGGAGCTGCTGGGCCGCGTCCGGAAGACGGCGCTGGAGGCATACGCGCACCAGGAGGTCCCCTTCGAGAAGGTCGTGGAGGCGCTCCAACCCGCGAGGGATCCAAGCCGGACCCCCTTGTTCCAGGTGATGTTCGCCTACCAGGACACGCGCTCGCGTCCGCTGATGCTGCCGGGGCTGGAGCTGCGCGCGTTCGAAGTGGAGGCCCGCGGCTCGGCCTTCGACCTGACGCTGTCGCTCGCCCAGGGCGCGGACGGACTGACGGGAGAGCTCGAGTACGACAGTGACCTCTTCGAGGCGGAGACGGTGGCCCGGATGGCGGGCCATCTGGGAGTGCTGCTCGAAGCGGTCGTGGCGACGCCGGACGTGCCCGTCTCCGCGCTCCCGCTCCTCGCGGCGGAGGAGCGCCACAGGATGCTGGTCGAGTGGAACCAGCCGCGCGCCTCGCTGCGAGAAGGCGTCTGCCTGCACACGCTGTTCGAGGAGCAGGCCGCGCGGACGCCCGACGCCACCGCGCTCGTCTTCGAGGACACGACGCTGAGTTACGCGGCGCTGGAGTGGCGCGCCAACCAGCTCGCGCACCGGCTGGTGGCGCTGGGCATCGGCCCGGACGTGCCGGTCGGCCTCTGCATGGAGCGCTCCCTGGAGGTCGTCGTCGCGATCCTCGGGACGCTCAAGGCCGGGGGTGCCTTCGTTCCGCTCGACCCGACCCACCCGAGGGAGCGCCTGGCGACGTTGATCGCCAATGCCTCCATCCCGCTCGTCCTCACCCATCCGGCCACGGCCGCGACGGCGCGTGACGTGGGGGCCCGGGTGCTGCACCTGGGGCCAGACGGAGCGGAGCTCGCTTCGGAGCCCGGTGTGCCGCCCGCGAGCGCCGTGGAGTCACGGCACCTCGCGTACCTGCTCTACACGTCCGGCTCCACGGGCGTCCCCAAGGGCGTGATGATCTCCCATGGGGCCATCGCCAACCGGCTGCACTGGGAGCGCCAGCGCCACCCGCTCGCGCCGGGAGATGCCGTGTTGCAGTCCGCGGCGCTGACCTTCGATGCCTCGGTCTGGGAGGTCTTCGCGCCGCTGGTGAGCGGGGCCCGGCTGGTGCTGGCCCGTCCCGGGGAGCACCGCGATCCGGCCTACCTGGTGAAGCTGCTCACGGGGCAGCGCATCACCACCGCGGGCTTCGTGCCGTCCATGCTGCGGGTGCTGCTGGAAACGCCCGGCATCGAAGCGTGCCGTCCCACGCTGCGCCACCTCCAGTGTGGGGGCGAGGCCCTGAGCAGCGACCTGCGGGAGCGGTTCTTCGAGAAGCTCGGCGACACGCAGCTGCACAACTTCTACGGCCCCACCGAAGCGACCATCGACACCACCTCCTGGACCTGCGGGCCCGGAGACGAGCGTCGGGTCGTTCCCATCGGGCACCCGGTGGCGAACCTGCGCGTGTTCCTGCTGGATGCCCGGAGGGAGCCGGTCCCGGTGGGGGTCGCGGGGGAGCTGTACGTCGGAGGCCCCGGGCTCGCGCGAGGCTATCTGGGACGGCCGGACCTCACGGCGGAGCGCTTCGTTCCGGATCCGTTCGCGCTGGAGCCGGGAGCCCGGCTGTACCGGACGGGAGATCTCGCGCGCTACCGGTCGGACGGCGCCATCGAGTTCCTGGGCCGGATGGATCACCAGGTGAAGCTGCGCGGCTTCCGCATCGAGCTGGGAGAAATCGAAGCGGCGCTGCGCCAGGTGCCCGGCGTCGTCGACGCGGCGGTGGTGCTGCACACGCTGACGCCCGGCGAGAAGCGGCTGGTGGCCTACCTCGCCAGCCACGAGGCACCGCCCGACGCCGCGGCGCTGCGCACGTTCCTCCGGGGACGGCTGCCGGGCTACATGATCCCCGCGGCCTTCGTCGCCAGGGAGCAGCTCCCCCGCCTGTCGAGCGGGAAGCTCGACCCGCGCGCGTTGCCCGCGCCGGTCTGGGACACGGAAGAAGCGGCGGTGGAGGACTCCGGCCCTCGCGGGCAGGTGGAGGAGGTCATCGCCAGCAGCTTCGCTCGGCTGTTGGGGCGCAAGCGCGTGGGCGTGCACGAGGACTTCTTCACGCTCGGAGGCCACTCGCTGCTGGCCACCCAGGTGGTCTCCGAGCTGCGCTCGGCGCTCGGCGTCGAACTGCCCCTGCGCGCGTTCTTCGAAGCCCCCACCGTCGCGGGGCTGGCGCTCCTCGTGCAGGCCGCGAGGGGAGAGCACCGGGAGCCGCCGTCCATCCTGGCCGTGTCTCGTGAAGTCCCCCTGCCCGCGTCCTTCGCGCAGGCGCGACTCTGGCTCGAACACCAGATGAATCCGGAGGCGGCCCGCTACCACCTGCCGACCCTGGTGCGACTGGGTGGAGCGCTGAAGGAGGAAGCGCTGCGTCTGGCATTGGAGGGACTGGTGCACCGGCACGAAGCCCTGCGCACGGTGTTCGCACCGGGCGAGGACGGCCCCTTGCAGCAGGTGCTCCCCGCGGGCCCACTGCCCCTGGCCACCCTCAGCGTGGAGGCCCTGCCCCAAGAAGCCCGCGAAGCCGAGGCGCTGCGCCTCGCGCGCCAGGAGGCCCAGCGCCCCTTCGACCTACGCCAGGGGCCCCTGGTGCGCGCGCTGCTGGTGCGCCTGGGGCCGGACGACGCGGTGCTCCTGCTGGTGCTCCACCACATCGTCACCGACGGCTGGTCCATGGGCGTGCTCGTGCGCGAGCTGGGCGCCCTCTACGCCGCGCACGTCTCCGGCCAGCCCCCGGCCCTGCCCCCGCTGCCCGTGCAGTACGCCGACTACGCCCAATGGCAGCGCCAGTGGTTGCAGGGCCCCGTCCTCGACGCCCAGCTGGACTACTGGAAGCACCAGCTGGCCGGCGCCCCCACCTCCCTGGCCCTGCCCACCGACAGGCCCCGCCCCGCCGTGCGCTCCTTCCGCGGCGCCACCGTCCCCGTCGCCCTCTCCCTCGAAGTGACGCAGGCCCTGGGCGCCCTGGCCCGCCGTGAAGGCGCCACCCTCTTCATGGCCCTGCTCGCCGGCTGGGGCGCGCTGCTTGGCCGCTACTGCCACCAGGACGACGTCCTCGTCGGCACCCCCATCGCCGGCCGCCAGCGCTCCGAGTTGGAAGGCCTCGTCGGCTTCTTCGTCAACACCCTCGCCCTGCGCGTCCCCCTCCACGGCGCCCCTTCCCTCCGCGCCCTCCTCGCCCGCGTGCGCGACGCCACCCTGGGCGCCTACGCCCACCAGGACCTCCCCTTCGAGAAGGTGGTGGAAGCCCTGCGCCCCGCGCGCGACGCCAGCCGCGCTCCCCTCGTCCAGGCCCTGCTCGCCTTGCAGAATGCCCCCGCCTCCGAGCTGCTCCTGCCGGGCCTCACCCTGCACCCCCTCGACGTCGACACCGCCTCGGCCGCTTTCGACCTCACCCTCTCCCTGGCCGACTCGCCCTCGGGCCTCGCGGGCGCGCTCGAATTCAACTCGGACCTCTTCGACGCCGCTTCCGCCTCGCGCCTCGTCGGCCACTTCGCCTCCCTCCTCCAGGCCGCCTGCGCCCAACCCGACGCGCCCCTGGCCGACCTGCCCCTGCTCACCCCGCCCGAGTCGCTCCAGCTGCGCGCCTGGAACGCCACCGCAGCCCCCTTCCCCCGCGACGCCTGCGTCCACCACCTCTTCCAGCGCCAGGCCTCCCTCTCCCCCGACGCCACCGCGCTGCGCTTCGGCGCCGAAGTCCTCTCCTACGCTCGCCTCGACGCCATCTCCAATCAGCTCGCCCACCGCCTGCGTCACCTCGGCGTCCGGCCTGGCCACGTCGTCGCCCTCTGCGTCGAGCGCTCTCCCCTCCTCTTCGCCGGCATGCTCGCCATCCTCAAGGCGGGTGCCGCCTACCTCCCGCTGGATCCGGAGCACCCCGCGGAGCGGCTCGGCTTCATGCTGCGGGACGCCCGCGTGCCGGTGTTGCTGACCCGGTCGCACCTGGCCGACTCGCTCGCGGAGCCGGAGGTCCAGAAGCTCTGCCTGGACACGGACTGGGAGGACGCGCTCGCCAACGAGAGCGCGGCGCCCCTTCACGACACCGGCGACCCGGAGCAGCTGGCCTACGTCATCTACACGTCGGGCTCGACGGGCACGCCCAAGGGCATCGGCGTTCCGCACCGCGCCGTGCTGCGGCTCGTGTGCAACACCGACTACGTGCGACTGGAGCCGTCCGACCGCGTGGCCCAGGCCGCGAACAGCTCGTTCGACGCCGCCACGTTCGAGATCTGGGGACCGCTCCTCCATGGCGCGACCGTGGTGGGCATCTCGAAGGAGGTGGCCCTCTCGCCGCGCGAGCTGGAGCAAGCCATCCGGGAGCACGGCATCACCACGCTGTTCGTGACCACGGCGCTGTTCAACCAGCTCGCCCGCGAAACCCCGGCCGCGTTCCAGCCCTTGCGCCACCTGCTCTTTGGCGGCGAGGCCGTGGATCCCAAGTGGGTCCGGGCGGTGCTGGACAAGGGCGCCCCCGGGCGGCTGCTGCACGTCTACGGCCCCACCGAAACCACCACGTTCGCCTCCTGGCACCTGACGCGCCACGTGTCCCTGGACGCGACCACGGTGCCCATCGGGCAGCCGCTCGCGAACACCACGCTGCACGTGCTCGACGAACGCCTGCGAGCCGTTCCGGTAGGAGTGCCCGGGGAGCTGTTCATCGGCGGCCCTGGCGTGGCCCGGGGCTACCTGGGCCGTCCGGCGCTCACGGCCGAACGGTTCATCCCGGATCCCTTCGCGGGCGAGCCGGGTGCCCGCATGTACCGGACGGGCGACCTGGTCCGCCGGCTCGCGGATGGCGCCATCGAGTTCCAGGGCCGGCGAGATCACCAGGTGAAGCTGCGCGGCTTCCGCATCGAGCTGGGGGAGATTGAATCCGCCCTGGTCCGCCACCCGGAGGTGGGGGAAGCGGTGCTGCTGGTGCGCGAGGACGCCCCCGGAGACAAGCGACTGGTCGCCTACGCGGTCGCGCGCGCCGGAGCGTCACCGTCCGCCGCCAGCCTCCGCGGCTTCCTGGCCGACCAACTGCCGGCGTACATGGTGCCCTCGGCCATCGTCCTGTTGGAGTCGTTGCCGCTGAACGCCAACGGCAAGGTGGATCGTCGCGCGCTGCCCGCGCCGGCCTTCGAGCTCCCCCACGCCATCGCCCCATCCGTCAGCCGCACACCGGTCGAGGAGCTGGTGGCGGGCGTCTGGGCGGACGTCCTGGGACTGCCGGGAGTCGGACTGGAGGAGAACTTCTTCGACCTCGGAGGCCATTCGTTGCTGGCCACCCAGGTGGTGGCGCGGCTGCGCGAGGCCCTGCGCACCGAGCTGTCCATCCGCGACTTCTTCGAAGCCCCGACGCTGGGCGCGGTGGTCCGGAAGCTCGAAGCAGCGCTGGCCGCGGATCCAGGACATGCGCCGCCGCCCCTTCACCCGGCACCCCGGACCGATTGGATGCCGCAGTCCTTCGCCCAGGAGCGGCTGTGGCTGCTGGCACAGCTCGACGCGGAGTCGAGCGCCTATCACGTCCCCCTGGCCCTGCGACTGGGTGGAGCGCTGAAGGAGGAAGCGCTGCGTCTGGCGTTGGAAGGACTGGTGAACCGGCACGAAGCCCTGCGCACCGTCTTCGCGCCGGGCGAGGACGGCCCCTTGCAGCAAGTGCTCCCCGCGGGCCCGCTGCCCCTGGCCACCCTCAGCGTGGAGGCCTTGCCCCAGGAGGCTCGCGAAGCCGAGGCGCTGCGTCTGGCGCGCCAGGAAGCCCAGCGCCCCTTCGACCTACGCCAGGGCCCCCTGGTGCGCGCGCTGCTGGTGCGCCTGGGGCCGGACGACGCGGTGCTCCTGCTGGTGCTCCACCACATCGTCACCGACGGCTGGTCCATGGGCGTGCTCGTGCGCGAGCTGGGCGCCCTCTACGCCGCGCATGTCTCCGGCCAGCCTCCGGCCCTGCCCCTGCTGCCCGTGCAGTACGCCGACTACGCCCAATGGCAGCGCCAGTGGTTGCAGGGCCCCGTCCTCGACGCCCAGCTGGACTACTGGAAGCGCCAGCTGGCCGGCGCCCCCACCTCCCTGGCCCTGCCCACCGACAGGCCCCGCCCCGCCGTGCGCTCCTTCCGCGGCGCCACCGTCCCCGTCGCCCTCTCCCTCGAAGTGACGCAGGCCCTGGGCGCCCTGGCCCGCCGTGAAGGCGCCACCCTCTTCATGGCCCTGCTCGCCGGCTGGGGCGCGCTGCTTGGCCGCTACTGCCACCAGGACGACGTCCTCGTCGGCACCCCCATCGCCGGCCGCCAGCGCTCCGAGTTGGAAGGCCTCGTCGGCTTCTTCGTCAACACCCTCGCCCTGCGCGTCCCCCTCCACGGCGCCCCTTCCCTCCGCGCCCTCCTCGCCCGCGTGCGCGACGCCACCCTGGGCGCCTACGCCCACCAGGACCTCCCCTTCGAGAAGGTGGTGGAAGCCCTGCGCCCCGCGCGCGACGCCAGCCGCGCTCCCCTCGTCCAGGCCCTGCTCGCCTTGCAGAATGCCCCCGCCTCCGAGCTGCTCCTGCCGGGCCTCACCCTGCACCCCCTCGACGTCGACACCGCCTCGGCCGCTTTCGACCTCACCCTCTCCCTGGCCGACTCGCCCTCGGGCCTCGCGGGCGCGCTCGAATTCAACTCGGACCTCTTCGACGCCGCTTCCGCCTCGCGCCTCGTCGGCCACTTCGCCTCCCTCCTCCAGGCCGCCTGCGCCCAACCCGACGCGCCCCTGGCCGACCTGCCCCTGCTCACCCCGCCCGAGTCGCTCCAGCTGCGCGCCTGGAATGCCACCGCCGCCCCCTTCCCCCACGACGCCTGCGTCCACCACCTCTTCCAGCGCCAGGCCTCCCTCTCCCCTGACGCCACCGCGCTGCGCTTCGGCGCCCAATCCCTCTCCTACGCTCGCCTCGACGCCCTCTCCAATCAGCTCGCCCACCGCCTGCGCCTCCTCGGCGTCCGGCCTGGCCACGTCGTCGCCCTCTGCGTCGAGCGCTCTCCCCTCCTCTTCGCCGGCATGCTCGCCATCCTCAAGGCGGGTGCCGCCTACCTCCCGCTGGATCCGACCCTTCCCGCGCAGCGCCGCGCCTTCATGCTCCAGGACGCGGCGGTCCAGGTCATCGTGAGCCAGGAGCACCTCCGGGACGGCTTCTCAGACACGCGGCTCGCATGGCTTGGCGTGGAGGAGACCACCGGCACCGGCCAGGACGCGGAGACACCTCCGGAGTCCGGCGTGACGGCACTGGATGCGGCCTACGTCATCTACACCTCGGGTTCGACGTCCCACCCCAAGGGCGTGGTGGTCCCGCACCGCGCGCTGGTGAACTACACCCTGGCGGCCATCGAGCAGTACGGACTGCGCCCCGAAGACCGCGCGCTCCAGTTCGCGTCCGTCAGCTTCGACGCGAGCGCCGAGGAGATCTTCCCCACGCTCTGCCGTGGCGCGACGCTCGTGCCGCGAACCGAAGCGATGCTCGAATCCACGCGGGCCTTCCTCGATGCCTGCCGCGAGCACGCCATCAGCGTGCTCAACCTGCCCACCGCCTTCTGGCACGAACTGACCGCGGACCTGGGCAATGGCGCCACCGTCCTGCCGGACAGCGTGCGCCTGATCATCATCGGCGGGGAGAAGGCGTCCCCCGAGCACCTGGCCCGGTGGCGGCGGCAGGTAGGCTCCCACCCGAGGCTGGTGAACACCTACGGCCCCACGGAAGCCACCGTCGTCGCGACGCTCGCCGAGCTAGCGGAGGCCTCCGTGCCGGACGGCGCGGAGCTCCCCATCGGCCGGCCAGTGCGAAACGTGCGCGTCCACGTGCTGGACACGCGTCTGCACCCGGTGCCGGTGGGCGTCACGGGCGAGCTGTTCATTGGCGGCGAGGGCGTGGCCCGTGGCTACCTGGGCCGCCCGGACCTCACCGCCGAGCGCTTCCTCCCGGATCCCTTCTCCAGCGAGCCCGGAGCGCGCCTCTACCGCACGGGGGATCTCGTCCGCTGGCGGTCCGAGACAGGGCTCACCTACGTGGGCCGCAACGATCACCAGGTGAAGCTGCGCGGCTTCCGCATCGAACTGGGGGAGATCGAAGCCCAGCTCCTCGCGCACCCGCACGTCCGGGACAGCGTGGTGGCGCCACGAGCCTACTCACCCCACGACACCCGGCTGGTGGCCTGGGTCACGCTCCGGGAAGACGGCCCCGCCGTCACGGAGGCGTCCGTGGAGGCCTCGCTGCGAGCGCACCTGGCGGAGCGGCTCCCCGCGTACATGCTGCCCTTCCGGATCCAGGTGCTGGAGCGGCTCCCGCTGACCGCCAACGGCAAGGTCGACCGCGCCGCGCTGCCGCTCCCCGAAGCAGGCGCCCAGGACGCGGCCCTGGAGCGCCAGGCGCCCCGCGACGCCACCGAACAGGTGCTCGCGGACCTCTGGAGGGAGGTGCTCTCCACGGGCGAACCGGACCTGCGCGATGACTTCTTCGCGGTCGGCGGACACTCCCTGCTCGCGCTGCGCCTGATGGGCCGCATCGAGCGGCGACTCGGGGTCGCGCTTCCGCTGGACACCCTCTTCCACGCCCCCACGCTGGAAGCCCTAGCGCGGCAGGTGCGCGAACGGACACCGGGACGCGCGTCCTCTCCCCGCGTGCTCCTGCGCCAGGGCGATGACGGGCCCCCGCTCTTCCTCATCCATCCCGTGGGCGGACACCTGCTCAGCTACCACGAGCTCGTCCGCCGCCTGCGGAGCCCCCGCACCGTCTATGGACTCCAGGCCCCTGGCGCGGAGGGCGGTCCCGTGGAGCCCGCCACCCTGGAGGCGCTGGCGGAGCGCTACATCGAGCAAGTCCGCGAGGTCCAGCCCACCGGGCCCTACCAGCTCGCCGGCTGGTCCGTGGGAGGTGTCATCGCCTTCGAGATGGCGCGGCAGCTCACGCGCGCGGGGCAGGAGGTGGGCACGCTCGTCGCCATCGACGCGCTGCCGGCGAGCGACGCGGATCGCGACGTCACCGAGGAGGAGCAGGCCGCCGAGGCCGCGCTCCAACTCGCCCTGGACTCCGGGATGTCCGAGGCGCAAGCCCGGGAGCGGCTCGTCACGCAGGGCGTCTCCGGACTCCTCATGCAAGTGCAGCAGTCCGCGGACCTCCCGGAGGAGCGCTCACGCGAGCGCGTCCAGCACATGCTCCAGCTGTTCCTGCGCAACGCGCGGGCCCACAACCAGTACCGCCCCCAGCCCCTGGCCGGCTCGCTGGTGCTGATTGAAGCCCGCGAGCGGCCCGCGGGCCTGGCGCCCTTCGCGGACGTGTGGAGGCCCCTCATCCAGGGCGCCCTCCACACCACGGTGGTGCCGGGCAGTCACGACACCGTCCTGACGTCCCCGAACGTGGAGTCCGTCGCCCGGGTGCTCGACGAAGCGCTGGGAACCGAGGGAGCCGCGGCCCCTCACCTCACCGCGGCGGAGCGGCGCGGGCGGTAGGCATGGTACGGGCCCTCCGTGGGCACGTACTCGTAGGCCTCGTCGATGCTCAGCAGCACGTTGTCCGTCCACGCCAGTCCGGGCGCGCCCGTGACGCGGGACCAGTCGTAGCCCCGGCCGCGCAGCTCCGCGAGCCGGGGCCGGATGTCGCGCTCGAACACGAGCCAGTCGAAGGTCCCGGCGCGGAGCGGATCCGCGAGGACCCGCTCCGGCACCGCGCCCGAGCGCACCAGCGCCGCGCCCGTGAAGCGGTCGAACAGGTACGGCTTGCCCGACAGGAAGCCCATCAGCCGGTCCTCGTAGAGCACCGGCCCGCGCGCCTCCCGCAGCAGGGCCGCGTAGCGCGCGAACGTCGCTTCCGTCACGGGGAGCGCCCGGACGGCGGCGGCCGCCTCTCCGAAGCGGGCGCGGTAGTCCATGCCCACCGGAACGAGGGTGGCCACCAGACACGCCCAGGCGGCGCGGCGGCGCCAGGGCACGGGCTGCCCCTGGAGGAGCACCGCCCCCAGCAGGCCCGCGGCCAGGCTGGCGCTGATGAAGAAGTCGAACCAGGCGTTGACGTCCACGCCATCCCCCACGACGGCGAGCCCGCCCTCCAGCAGGGACGCGAGGACATAGGCGAACACGACGTCCCACTCGCGCCGCCGCTCACGCCAGAGGGCCACCACCGGCAGCAGGAGCAGCCCGGCTCCCGGCGCCAGGAGCACCTCCCACGTGAAGGCCGCCCCATCCGCGAGCGACTTCCCGCGCGCGTGCTCCACCGCGAGGATGTTCGACAGCATGTCCCCGCCCGCCAGCGCGCCGCCCACCGCCCCCAGCGCGCCCATCCACGCCACGCCCCAGGCGGCGAGGTGCAGGAACAGCCGCCGGTCCAGGCGCAGCAGCACCAGCGCGAGCGCGAGGGGTGTCGCCACCAGCAGGTGCTTGACGAGCAGGCCCAGGCAACACAGCAGCGCGAGCACGGCGATGTGCCCGGGCCTCAGCCGCTCCCTCCACCGCACGAACAGGTACAGCGCCCCCATCGAGAAGACATGTCCCAGCATCTGGGGCTCGTACATCCCCAGGTAGCGGTAGGCCGCGTGGCCTCCCACGGACACCCAGACCAGGGCCCCCAGCAGGGCCGGCCAGCGGCGCCCCGGCGCGAGCGCGGCCACCGTCGCGGCGATGAGTCCCCCCACGCCCAGGAACGCCAGCGCCGCCACGACGCGCCCGAGCACGAGCAGGTCCGGGGACAGGGGGCTCAGCGCCTTCATCACCAGGAACGACAACGGCGGATAGTTGACCGGCGCCAGCGGCAGGGACTCGAAGGGCAGATACAGCGGGCCACCGCCCACCAGCCGGACGGTGTGCAGCGCGTTCCAGCCCTCGTTCGGCTCGATGGGGACGTGGAACGCCAGGCGCGCGACGGCGAAGAAGAGGAAGGGCGCGGTCGCCGCCAGCAGGGCGAAGCCCAAGAAGGCCAGCGCGCGCGCCGGGCGAATCGCACTCACGCGCGGGAGATGACGAAGGAGAACGGCTGTTCGCCCTTCGCGAACTCCAGCCGGGCGACCGCGGAGGGGCTCGCGGCGGGCGCGAAGTCCACGTGGGCCATCATGTCCATGACCCGCCAGCGGCTGTCGCTCTCCGGCTCCAGGAAGAACATCGGCTCGCCGTCGATGAGCACCGCCAGCCGCTCGTCGACGAACCGGAAGCACAGCAGGCCGGTGAACGTCTTCCGCAGGTCGGCCTGGATGGAGTCCGGCAGGCCCTCCAGCAGCGCTGCCAGCTGCGCGGGCCCCGCCTCCAGCCGGCCGTCGAACTCCAGCCGGGACCGGAGCGCTTCGCTCGCCGCCGTGCGGCGCCGGACCTGGATGTCATGGGCGGCCAGGAACTCCGGCGGGAACAGCGAGAGGATCTCGTCGTTCACCTCGGCGCCCACCAGCAGGTGCACCCGCGTGGTGTCGCCGCGGTTCTCCACCGAATGCAGCTGGCTGAAGTCCCCATACCAGAGCTCGCCCGGCTTCCAGACACACCGCTCCCCGCCAATGCGAAACACCACGTCGTCGTTGGTGACGATGGGGATGTGCAGACGGATGAGATCGCCGCCGCGGACGTCAAAGACATCCGTGTCCGAGTGCTCCCGGATGATGCCTCCCGGACGGATCGCGGAGATGCGGACCGAGCGCAGCGAGGCCTTGAAGCCCTCCAGCACCTCCCGGAAGTACGGCACGTGGTCCAGCAGCTCCGTGGAGCGGAAGGGCACCAGGCTGTTGGTGCCCGCGCTGCCGTCATCCAGACGTCCGCCCCGGGACACCAGCGGAAGCACATCCCAGTCCTGGTGCTCCGCCACGCCGCCATCCGTCTCCGGCACCCATTGGAAGCGCTCGCTCGCCGCCAGATCCCGGCGCAGCCGCTCCACGTCGTAGGTCCTGTTCAAGCGCACAGCGACCGGACCGCTTCCCATTCATGTCTCCTTGCAACGGCCCCTGGAAGAGCGACACCGCCACGCTATCAGAGGTCGCGCGCGGGCTGTGTAGGGCAAGGCGAATCGTGTACCGTGCGCTCGCACCAAGCCATGCACGGAGCGGCCACAGCATGAGCACCGAACGCCAGTATGACTATTCAGCCCTGACCCAGCAGCCGCGGCGCACCCACCCGCAGGCCCTCCAGGTCTTCAACAACGTCTTTGATGAGGCGTTGATCCACGCGGCCTACGAAGCGCTGCGTCCGCTTCCTCCGCTGCCCTCGGGGTTCTTCTGGGTGGACATGGAGCGGGTCCTTGCCTACCAGCAGGGTGACGCGCGTCAGGTGGAGGCGCTGGCGGCCTATCTCCCCCGGGAGATCGCCACCCTCACCTTCCAATACTTCGTCCGCCTGATGGACCTCATCCCGGAGGTCCGGCGCGACCAGGTGGCGGGCTTCGAGCTGTGGTTCCACAACCTGGGCACCCCGGTGAAGCGCGCGGCCTTCCACGTGGACCACGACGTCCCGTTGGCGGAGAAGACAGGCAAGGTGCACCTGCCCTTGTGGGGCACCATCCTCTACCTGGGCCCCCAGAGCGGGCTCGTGGGCGGCGGCACGGTGTTCAACCTGGAGGAGCCCCTGTCCCAGACGCTCCTGGACAACTGCATGCGCTTCCACGACTTCGACGCGCTGTTCAAGCTGTCGGACCAGTGGGTGACGGTGCCCTTCAAACCCAACCGGTGCGCCGTCTTCCGGGGGACGCTCCCCCACTGCATCGCCGCCACCGAGCAGGTCTCCCCGGAGCGGCCCCGCGTGAACCTGCTGGCCAACCTCTGGGACCACCGCCCCAGCTTCGCCGACGGGCAGGCCTTCTGCCGGTTCTCCCCGGAGGAGTTCGCCCTGCTGGGCAGGCTCTCCCCCGCCCAGCACGCGGCGCTGGCGGAGATCGCCGGGACCCTGACGTCCGAGGACGACGTGACCCGGCTCTTCGCGCTGCTCAACAAGCTGCGCGGCTGACCGCGCCCGAAGCGGGGGCCCCGCTCAGGACGCCGCCACCGCGACGTCCGCCGGGGCCCGCTTCGCCTGGCGGCGCTCCTGGTCCTCCGCGTGCAGCGTGTGCATGCGTTTGGCCGCCATCTGCGGCGTGAACGCCGGCGCCACGGAGAGGTAGCGCTCGCCTTCCCGGAACAGGATGCGCTCCTCCAGCCAGTGCGCCAGCACCTGCTCCACCTGGGCCCGGGAGGCGCGCCCTGTCTCCACGAACGCCTCGTCGATCTCCTGGCGCTGGCGGATCTCCGTGCAGTACAGGTACAGGTCCCGCTCCACCCCGCGAAGCAGCAGGGTCCGGGGCATGCCCGAGCGCCCGTCGTAGACGCGCAGGAACGTGCCCCCGTCCAGGTACGTCATCACGTGGCGGTACTGCGAGCCCCGGGCCAGCTCATAGGCCCGCATCCACACCTCGCACGCCTCGACGACGGCGCTCCAGTCGGACGTCCCCGTGCGCAGGTCGAACGACAAATCGAACAGCGCGATGCGCTCGTAGACCTCCGCGGGCAGCCCCACCTTGTAGCAATCCGCGTTGCGGATGTTCTCCACGGGGAACTGGGCCCGGAGCGCGTCGAGCGTGGACCCGCGCCCCAGCCGGTAGGGGCTCAGGTCCAGCGGCTCGTAGCAGATGGCGTAGGACAGGAGGTTCTGCACCGTCTCCGCGACCTCCGCCTCCTCCGTGCCCGGAAAGTGGGTGATGAGGTTGGCGTAGTTGCGGATGTCCAGCTCGTGGCAGACCTTCATCGCCTGGAGGTTCTGGATGACGGTGGTGCCCTTGCCCACCCGGCGCAGGTACGACGTGGACAGGCCCTCGATGCCGAACTGCACGAACTTCACGCCGGCCTCCCACAGCCGCATGATCTCATACGGGTGGGCGTTGGCGCGCATCTCGTAGAACAGGGCGTAGTCGCGGTTGGTCGCGCGGATGCCCTCGGCCAGCTCCGTCATCCCCTTCACCCGGATGATGTTGTCCAGGAAGAAGATGCCGGTGTTGCCGTAGCGCTCGCTGAGCGAGTCGATTTCCTCCACGAGCCGGGGATTGCTCTTCTCGCGGTAGCCGTTCCACTGCACGTTGAGGTTGCAGAAGTAGCAGGTGTTCTTCGGGTTCCCGCTGCGCTTGGTGCGGTCCCACCAGCACCCGCGAGAGCCCTCGATGGACAGCAGCCACATCACCCCGTGCTGCTCCGCCTTCGACGCATACTCGTCGTAGTCGGGGTACGGCAGCTCGTCCATGTTGCCCACCTCCCAGAGCGCCGCGCCGGACGCGACGTGCTCGGCCGACTTGGGCGTCAGGAGGCCCTTCATGCCGAACAGGTCCCCCGTGCCGTACGCCAGCTTGCGCAGCAGCGCGAGGAAGGGCTGCTCCCCTTCGCCCTGGATGACGTAGTCCAGGAAGGGGTACTCCTTGAGCAGCGAGGGCCCGACCTGCGCGGACACCGTGGACCCGCCCAACACCACGCGCACCTCCGGCGCGAGCGCCTTCAGCCTGCGGGCCAGGGACAGGTTCGCGAACAGCTGCCCGAACGACGTCGTCAGCGCCACCACGTCGTAGCGGCCCGCGAGTGAGGCCGCGAGCGTGTCCAGGTGCCCATCCAACGTGGCGAGGATCCGGTCGAAGATGTGCTCGTAGGTGGGGTGCTCACCGAAGAGCGCCACCGGGAAGCGATCCACGTTGTCCAGCCGCCACGCCCCCGCGCGAGCCGTCAGGGACTGCACGAAGTAGTCGCGGACCGCCTCCCGGCGCTCCGGATACAGCTGGGGCGTGTAGAGCAGCTCCCCTAGCTCATAGGCATCCAGGGAGATGCCGTCATAGAGCGACGTGCCGAGCGTCACCGCCATGTCCAGGAACGCGGAGCAGGTGGCCACCTCGAACCCCGGCTCGTGCTGCCGGACATACGCCGCCAGCGCACCGAGCGCGGCGGACGGACGCTGGTAGGCGGACCATGGCAGGGCAACCAGGGCGACTCTCATGGATTCCTCACTAGATTCAATAGGCTTGCTATCAACGCTATCCATGTTTGATTAGACTTACCAGCCGCATTCCAAGGAGCCCCCGTGAGCCCCGTCCCTCCCCTGGCCCAGCGCGCATCCCCGGGCGGCAGCCCGCTGCCGGAGGGGTGGACGGCGCGGACGGCCACGGCGGACGACCTCGACCGCGCCCACGCGCTCGTGGCCGAGGATCACCTCGACCAGTTCGGGGAGGTGGACTACTCGCACGACGACATGGTGGAGGAGTGGAGCGAGCTGGACCCCGCGCGCGACGCGTGGCTCGTCTTCGATCCCGCGGGCACCCTCGTCGGCTACGCCAAGCTGAACCCCCGCAAGCCGCATTGGCTCGAGTGCACGAGCACGGTCCACCCCGCGCACCGGCACCAGGGCGTGGAGGCCTGGCTGGTGGATCGCATCGGGCAGCATGCCCGGGAGCTGCTCCCCCGCTCGCCCCCCGGCGAGCGGGTGCAGCTGGCGCACATCTTCAATGGCCGGAACGAGCAGGAGGCCCGGCTGCTGGAGTCCCGCGGCTATGCCTTCGTCCGGCGGTTCTTCCGGATGGGGGTGGAGTGGAAGACCCCACCGCCGACGAGGGAACCGCCGCCGGGCGTGGTGCTGCGCGTCTTCCAGCCGGACCGGGAGGCCGCGGCCCTGCACGCGCTGCACGAGCTTTCGTTCGCCGACCACTGGCGCCACACGCCCGAGCCCTTCGAACAGTGGTCGGCGGAGCTGCGCTCGGAGCGCTTCGACCCGACCCTCTGGTTCGTCGCCGAGGCCGGAGGGCAACTCGTCGGCTTCGCCCGGGCCCGGGAGTTCTCTGAAAGCGAGGGGTGGGTGCGCGTGTTGGGCGTACATCCCCGCTGGCGCCGGCGGGGGCTGGCCCAATCCCTGCTCCTGCGTGCCTTTGGCGAACTCCACCGGAGGGGGCGCCACAAGGTGCTGCTGGGCGTCGACTCGGACGGCAGGAGCGGGGCGCTCCAGCTCTACGAACGCGTGGGGATGCGCCCCGTGCGCCTCATTGATGTCTATGAAAAGGACCTGGGCCTCCCGGGCCCATCCCAGGGGCAGCCCGGCGAGACATGACAAGCGTGACATCAGAGGATAAAGTGGGCATCGCTTCTTCCTCAGGTGCCGCCCATCATGACTGTTTCCGCGCCAGTGCCCCCCTGCCCGGTCAATTCCTTCAATGAATGGGATCCTCTCGAGGAAGTCATCGTGGGGGTCGTGGACGGCGCGCAGGTCCCGCCCTCCCACATCGCGCTGAAGGCAACGCTGCCCAGCGACCAGCTGGAGTTCTTCCAGAAGCAGGCCGGCAAGCCCTTTCCGCCTGAGCGGATCGCCGCGGCGAAGCAGGAGCTGGAGCAGCTGGTCCATCTGCTGGAGGCCGAGGGCGTGAAGGTGCGCCGTCCGGAGCCCATCGACCAGCGCAAGCCTTTCGGGGCGCCGGGTTGGACGAGCACCGGGCTCTACGCCGCCATGCCCCGGGACGTGCTCCTGGTGGTGGGCAACGAAATCATTGAATCCCCCATGGCCTGGCGCTCGCGCTACGCGGAGACGTCCGCTTACCGCCCGCTCCTGAAGGAATACTTCCGCGGCGGCGCGCGCTGGAGCTCGGGCCCCAAGCCGGAGCTGCGCGACGAGCTGTATGACTATGATTGGACGGAGGGTCCGGAGGGCGGCCCCACCCGCTACGTCATCACGGAGTTCGAGCCCACCTTCGACGCCGCGGACTTCATCCGCTGTGGCCGGGACATCTTCGCGCAGCAGAGCAACGTCACGAATGCGTTCGGCATCGAGTGGCTGCGGCGCCACCTGGGCCCCGAGTACCGCATCCACGTCTTCGAGTTCGATGACCCGCACCCCATGCACATCGACGCGACGCTCGTCCCGCTGGCGCCGGGCAAGCTGCTCATCAACCCGGAGCGGGTCCCGAAAGTGCCGGACCTCTTCAAGGGCTGGGACGTGTTCAGGGCCCCCCGCCCCAGCATCCCGTCCGACCACACGCTCTACATGACGAGCAAGTGGATCAACATGAACGTCCTCATGCTCGACGAGGAGCGCGTCATCGTGGAGCGCAGCGACGAGCCGATGATCGCCTGCTTCAAGAAGTGGGGGTTCAAGCCCCTGCTCTGCGACTTCCGGAACTTCAACTCGTTCGGCGGCTCGTTCCACTGCGCCACCGCGGACGTGCGGCGCCGGGGCGTGCTCCAGTCCTACTTCTAAAGGACCCGCGCTGGCGCGCGGCCCCCGGGCCGCCTCAGCGCTTGCGCGCGAGCAGCCGCCGCACTTCCTTGAGGCACGCCTCCGTCACGGCCTCCACGGACAGCTCACCGTCGATGTGCACGATGCGCTCGCGCTTCGCCCGCAGCGTGATGGCCTTGAGGTACTGCTTCGCGATCCGCCGCTGGGCCTCGTCCGCTTCGAACAGCTCCGCGGGGCCGCCGCGCACGGCCCGGCGCTTCGCCGCGACCTTGGGGTCCACGCCCACGAACAGCGTCAGGTCCGGCGACACCGCGTGCGCGTTCACCGTGTCCACCCACGCCATGGGCAGGCTCGCGCCCTGGTACGCCAGCGAGGACAGCACGTAGCGGTCGCACAGCACCACCTTGCCCTGCTCCAGCGCCGGCAGCACGCGCGCGTGCAGGTGATCCGTCCGGTCCGCCGCGAACAGCAGCGCCAGGGTCTCCTGCGCCAGCGGCCCCCGGCCGTGCGGCAGGCCCAGCCGGCCCGTGAGCGCCTGGCGCAGCATCGTCCCCACCGGACCGTCGGACGGCTCGCGCGTCGTCACCACCGAGCGCCCGTCCGCCCTCAGCGCGGACGCCAGCCGCTCCGTCTGCGTGGTGGTACCCGCGCCGTCCAGGCCCTCCAGCACGATGAAGCGCCCCGGCAGGGCGACCTTCCTGGCGGCGCTCACCGGGGAAGGAGCGCGGCGGGGTTGTCCAGGTGCAGCTCGCGGCGCAGCGCGAGCAGCGCCTCGTACCGCTGCAGCTCCTCCGTCAGCACCGCGCGGCCCTTGCGGTAGCTGAGGAAGGCGTACACCAGCAGCCCCAGCGCCAGGAGCGTGGCACCCCAGGCCAGCAGCGGCGTGCGCAGCGAGTCGTAGAACAGCTTCCCCGCCGCCCCTGAAATCAACATGAAGGCGATGATGGACACACCCGCGTGGGTGAAGTGGGTGGTGCTCTGCCGGGTCGACAGGCTCTCCTGCAACTGGTCGAACCGGGCCCGCTTGTCCTGCTGGATGTCTGCGCTCACGGAGCCGAGCACCCTACATCACGTGCCCCAGCCCGTCGAGTCGGCCGCCGGCCAGCACCCACCTACACGGACGCGCAGTCCCAGCTTCCGCTCATCCCAGCCATTGAACGGACGCACGCTCGCTCCCCGGGCTTGGCTTGCCACCCCACCCCCCTCGCGTTACATGCCGCGAACCATGCCTCTCCAAGTCGTCAGCAGGATGAGTTCCCCCGACATGAGCCGTGACTCCGAGTTGAACACCATCGAGGAGGCCATCCGCGACATCCAGGCTGGCAAGTGCGTCATCGTGGCCGACGACGAGGACCGCGAGAACGAAGGCGACCTCATCATGGCCGCCGAGCTCGCCACCCCGGAGATGCTGGCGTTCATGGTCCGCCACACCAGCGGCATCATCTGCCAGCCCATGCTCGCCGAGCGGCTGGACGCGCTGCGCCTGCCGCAGATGGTGGCGGAGAACACCGAGTCCCACCGCACCGCCTTCACCGTCTCCGTGGACTTCCGTCACGGCACCACCACCGGCGTCTCCGCCAGCGACCGCACCAAGACCATCCGCGCGCTCGCCGACCCGAACAGCACCGCGGACGACTTCCTGCGCCCCGGCCACATCTTCCCGCTGCGCTACCGCGAAGGCGGCGTGCTGCGCCGCGCGGGCCACACCGAGGCGGCCGTGGACCTGGCGCGGCTCGCCGGCCTGCAGCCGTCCGGCATCCTCTGCGAGCTGGTGAAGGACGACGGCACCATGCAGCGCATGCCGGACCTGAAGCAGTTCGCGCGCGAGCACGACCTCAAGCTCGTCACCATCGCGGACCTCATCGAGTACCGCAGCCGCAAGGACCGCCTGGTGCGCCGTGAGTCCGGCCAGAGCGTCGTGCGCACCCGCCACGGTGAGTTCACCGCCCTCACCTACACGTGGACGCCTGACGGCGCGAAGTCGCTCGTCCTGGTGAAGGGCGACCCGTCGAAGGCCCAGCCCGCCCCGCTGGTGCGCCTGCACGGCGCCTGCGCCATGGGCGACGTGTTCGGGTCACCGGACTGCAAGTGCAACCTGCTGCTGGACCGCGCGATGGAGACCGTGGCGCGCGAGGGCACGGGCGTCATCGTCTACCTGCCCGGCATGCACGGCAACGACTTCGGCATCCACCACAAGCGCGCGGGAGACGGCAGCAACGCGTCCGTCAGCCGCGCGGCCAACGAGTCGCGCGACGTGGGCATGGGCTGCCAGATCCTCACCGACCTGGGCGTGAGCACCCTGCGCGTGATGTCCAACACGGACATGACCTACCGGGGCCTCTCCGGCTTCGGGCTCACCATCGAGTCGCGCCTGCCGCTCGACGTGGAGTAGCGCGGTCCGGCAGACGCGCGAGGCTTCAGCCCAGGTCCTTCAGGGCCTCGCGCACGGCGGACAGGTCCGCGGGCAGCTCCACCGGCGGGTTCGCGTGCGCGGCCTTCACGTCCGTCAGCGTCTGCCGGTGGTAGCCCACCTTGAAGTCCGCGAACTTCAGCCCGTGCGCGGTGGCCACCACCGCGACGCTCGCGCCCTTCGCCATCACGCCCGACGCGGCCAGCTTCTCCACCGCCGCCAGCGCGACGCCCGTCTGCGGGCAGGCGAAGGTGCCCTCGCGGTCCGCCCGGGCCGCCGCGTTCGCCAGCTCCGACTCCGTCGCCTCCTCCACCACGCCGTCGAACGCGCGCAGCATCCGCACCGCGCGGCGGAAGGACACCGGGTTGCCAATCTGGATGGCGGACGCGAGCGTCGCTCCCGCCTGCATGGGCACCAGCTCCTGGAAGCCGCCCCGGAAGGCGCGCGCCAGGGGGTTGGCCCGCTGCGACTGCGCCACCGCGATGCGCGGCCGGCGCTGGATCAGCCCCAGGTTGAAGAGCAGCTCCAGGCCCCGGCCCAGGGCGCTCGCGTTGCCCAGGTTGCCGCCCGGGATGACGATCCAATCCGGCGGCTCCCAGCCCAGGTCCTGGCACAGCTCGATGGCGATCATCTTCTGGCCCTCGATGCGCAGCGAGTTCATCGAGTTCGCCAGGTACAGCCCCGTGTCCGCCGTCACCGCCTGCACCAGCTTCATGCAGCCGTCGAAGTCCGTGTCCAGCGACAGCACGCGCGCCCCGTTGGCGATGGGCTGCACCAGCTGCGCGAGCGACACCTTGTTCTTCGGCAGGAACACCACCGCCGGGATGCCCGCCGCCGCGGCGTACGCGGACAGCGCCGCGGACGTGTCGCCCGTGGACGCGCACGCCACCGCGCGGATGGGCGTGCCGCGCGAGCGCAGGTGCTTCACCGCGGACACCAGGACCGTCATCCCCCAGTCCTTGAAGCTGCCCGTCGGAGAGACGCCGCACTCCTTCAACATCAGCGAGCCCAGCCCCAGCTCCGCCGCCATGCGCGGCAGCGGCTTGAGCGGCACGCGCCCCTCTCCCAGCGAGACGATGTCCTCCACCGGCAGCTCGGGCAGCGCCCACTCGCGCTTGCCCCAGACGCCGGAGCCGTCCGGCAGCCGCGACGTCGCGAAGCGGGACTCGAAGCGGCGCTTCCACTCCGCCGCGGGGATGGCGCGCAGGGCGGCCTCGTCGTGGGCCACCTCCAGCAGGCCTTCACAGCGCGGGCAGCGGTAGACGACGTCCCACAGCGAGGCGGTGAAGCCGCACCCCTCGCTGCACGCGTAGCCCGCCTTCAGCGCCGGAGCCGTCACGTCTCCGCCTCCACCTTCGTGCCGCACGCCACGCACGCGCGGCCCGGCCAGGCCGGCACGTGGCAGGACGGACAGGGCACGCGCTCGCCGTCGTCCGCGCCCCCGCGCCTCGCCGCCACGGGGGCCACCACCCGGGCCCGGGGCAGCCGCATGCCGCAGCCGTCACACAAGAGGCCCTCCGCCTGGACGTGGCGGCAGTAGCGGCACGTCACCGCGCCCACCGGGGCGGCGGTGCGCACGCCGTCGTCCTGCGCGCGGCCCGTGTCCAGGTCCAGCATCCGCGCGACGGGCACGTCGCCCGTGGCGCCCGAACGCGTCAACTCCAGGTCGGGCACGGACATCGCCGGCAGGTCCGGCCCCGAGCGCAGCCGCGTCTGGTCCAGCTCCGGCAGCGCGGGCGCGTCCACCGGAACGCGGCCCCCCGCATGGTGCGTCAGCTCCAGCTCCGCCATCGGGGTCACGACAGGCGCGGGGATGTCCATGAGGCCGGGGAAGCGCTTGCCACAGCCTTCGCACTCTTCGCCTTCCGACTGCACGTGGTCGCAGACCGGGCAGATGATCATGGACAGGACGTTACCGGTCCCCTCTCCGCTCGGCAACGCGACCCCGGGACGCGGGGAGTGGGCATGCAGGCGCGCGGCCTGTCGCACCCGCTCAGCCCGGGGCGGAGGAGCCCAGGCCCGTCATGGGGACGAAGCGCACCGGCAGCAGGTGATCCACCCGGGGCAGCATCCCCGGCTGTCCCCGGCGGATGCGCAGCAGCTCCTGCGTCTCGTGCACGGAGCCCACGGGGATGACCATCCGCCCCCCGGGCCTCAGCTGGCGCAACAGCTCCCGGGGGATGTCCGCCGGCGCGGCGGTGGCGATGATGGCGTCGAAGGGCGCGGCCTGGGCCCAGCCCTGGGAGCCGTCACCCTCCCGGTAGAACACGTTGGTGAAGCCCAGCCGGTGGAGGAGCCGCCGGGCGGGCCGGGCCAGCTCGCGGACGATCTCCACCGTGAAGACCTCGCGGGCCAGCTGCGCCAGCACCGCCGTCTGGTAGCCGGAGCCGGTGCCGATCTCGAGCACGCGCTCACCGCCGCGCAGGCCCAGGGCCTCCGTCATCAGGGCGACCACGTAGGGCTGGCTGATGGTCTGCCCGTGGCCGATGGGCAGCGGCACGTCCTGATGGGCCGAGTCCCGCTCGCCGATGGGCACGAAGTCCGCGCGGCTCAGGTTGGCGATCGCCGCGAGCACCCGCCGATCCCGGATGCCCTGCCGCGCCAGATACTCCGCTCGGCCCCAATCTCCCATCGCGTCCGTCCCCCCTTGGACCTCCGGCAGGGAACGTAAGCACGACGACAGTCGGGGACAATCCGGGGTTCGGGCGCGGACCTCCTCGGCCCTACCCCACCCGGGCAAGCGCGAGCCGGCCCTCCCAGCGCTCCTCCAGCGCCTTCACCAGCCCCTGGTGGTCCGGCTTCTGGAGCTGGGGGTCGGCGTCCGTGATGCGCCGCGCTTCCACCTGGGCGAGCGACAACAGGTCGCCGTCGCGCACGAGGTTCGCCACGGCCAGCTCCGGGAGGCCGCTCTGCCGCGTGCCCAGGAACTCGCCGGGGCCGCGGATCTCCAGGTCCTTCTCCGCGATGACGAAGCCGTCGCTGCTGCGCTCCATCACGCCCAGCCGCTCGGTGGACTCCCAGGAGCGCGCGGCGCCCGCGACGAGGAAGCAGTAGCTGGCCGCGGCGCCACGGCCCACGCGCCCGCGCAGCTGGTGCAGCTGCGACAGGCCGAAGCGCTCCGCGGCCTCCACCACCATCACGGACGCGTTGGGCACGTCCACGCCCACCTCCACCACCGTGGTGCAGACGAGCAGCTGGATGCGCTTGTCGCGGAAGGCCTCCATCACGGCGTCCTTCTCCTCCGGCTTCATGCGCCCGTGCAGCAGGCCCACGCTGGCGTTGGGGAACACCGCCTGCAGCTTCGTCGCGCCCTGGGTGGCGTCCTCCAGGTCCAGCTTCTCCGACTCCTCCACCAGCGGATAGACGACGTAGGCCTGGTGGCCCTTGGCCAGCTCCGCGCCCACCGCTTCGTAGACGCGCGCGCGCTGCTCGTTGTTGAAGACGCGCGTGGTGATGGGCGTACGGCCCGGCGGCAGCTGGTCGATGATGGACACGTCCAGGTCGCCGTAGAGCGTCATCGCGAGCGTGCGCGGGATGGGCGTGGCGGTCATCACCAGCACGTCCGGCGTGAGCCCCTTGCTCATGAGCGTGTGGCGCTGGAGCACGCCGAAGCGGTGCTGCTCGTCGATGACCACCAGCCCCAGCTTCTGGAAGGACACGCCGCCCTCCAGCAGCGCGTGCGTGCCCACGGCGAGGTGGAGGTCTCCCTTCGCCACGGACTCGCGCACCTCGCGCTTGTGCTTCGCGGTGCCCGCCGCGCTGATGAGCCCCACGCGGTAGCCCAGCGGCTCCAGGATGCGGCGGAAGGTGCGCTCGTGCTGTTCGGCCAGGATTTCGGTGGGGGCCATCACCGCCACCTGGTAGCCGTCCTGGAGCGCCACCATGCCGGCCACGAGCGCCACGGCCGTCTTGCCGCTGCCCACGTCGCCCTGCACCAGCCGGTTCATGGGCTCCGGGCGCGCCATGTCCCGGGCCAGGTCCCCCACCACGCGCGCCTGCGCCCCGGTGAGCTGGAAGGGCAGCGCGGCGCGCGCCGTGTCCAGCCGCTCCGGGGAGACGTTGAAGGCGATGCCCTCCTCCGCCTTGACGCCCTGGCGCTTGAGGGCCATGCCCAGCTGGAGGAAGAACAGCTCATCGAACGCGAGCCGGCGGTGCGCGGGGCTCTGGTGCGCGTCCAGCGCCTCCAGGTCCGCGTCGTCGGGCGGGAAGTGGATGAAGCGCAGCGCGTCCGGCAGGCCCATCAGGTGGTAGCGGCGGCGCAGGTCCGCGGGCAGCGGCTCCTCCAGGTGGTGCGCGTGCTGTTCGCTGATGCGCGAGGCCAGCTCGCGGAAGGAGCGCTGCTCGCCGCGCTCGAAGCCCGGGTAGACGGGGACGATGCGGTGGAAGTGGACGGACGTGGTGTTCTCCAGGTCCTCGGCGGGCTCCAGCTCCGGGTGGGCCATCTCCCGGCCGTTCATGGAGGCGCGCACCTCGCCGGAGAGCACCAGCTGCTTGCCCACGGAGAAGCGGCTCTTGAGCCACGGCCCGGCGTTGAAATAGGTGGCGGCGATGCTGCCGGAGCGGTCCCCCACGACGGCGCGGAACATGCGCTTGCCGCCGCGCCCCGGGACGAAGTCCGCCGTCTTCACCGTGCCCACCGTCACGCCGCGCTCGCCGGGGATGAGCTCCGCGATGGTGCGCAGCTTGCGGCGGTCCTCGTAACAGCGTGGCAACAGGAACAGGATGTCGCCGGTGCGGCGCAGGCCCTTCTTGTCGAGCACCGCGACGAGCCGCGGCCCCAGGCGCTTGCCCAGCGTCTTGAGCGGCGCGGACAGCGGGCCCGTGCGCGGCGCGATGGACAGCAGCTTCGCCTCGGAGCGGGACGCCTCCGCGCCCACGGCCTTGGCCTTCTTCTTCCGGGCCTTCTCCGTGGGAGCGCGGTCCGCGGGCGGCGGCGCGCCCTTGCGAGGGTCGGTGCTCGCAGCGGGCTTCGCGCCCGGAGCTCGGGCCGGCGCACCCGCGGGAACGGCGGCGTTGCGGGCCGCGGCCATGCGCGCACCGTAGGGCGGGGCTTCACCCTGCGCGGGGCCCTTCGCGGCGCCCCGGGATGCCGCCATGCGCGCGCCGTAAGGCACCGGCTCGCCTTTCACGGGGCCCGCATTCCCACCCTGGGGTCCCCGGGCCTGCGGCTGCCGGGACGCGGGCCCGGGCATTGCCGCCGGAACACCACCGCCTACCGGCGGCACGGGGTCCTGCGAACGCCACGGCGGCACGGTGTTGCCACGCGCCTCCAGCGTCCCCGGCGGCGGCGTCAACCGGCGGCGCGGCGGCGCGGGGTTCAGCTCCCCTTCCAGCACGTGCGCGCGCTCCGGCGACCGGGGAAAGCCTGCCGCCACGGCGTTGAGCTCCCCCGTGACGACCACCCGCTCCAGCTCCTCCGGCAGCACCACGCCGCTGAGCTTCAGCGCGCCCAGCACCTGGCGCAGCGCGGCCTTGCGGTGCTCCGGCGGCGCGGGCGGATCCACGTGCGGCAGCGCCGCCCTCAAATGCTCCAGGGCCTGCGCGTCCACGCCCCCGGCCGCCGCCAGGGTGCGCTCCATCAACGTGCGCAAATCCCGCACGGTCCCGAGCTGGGCGAAGTCACGCTGACACGCGTACTTGAGAGGTCCAACGAGGCTGGCGAGCGGGTGGTTCACGCGGGATTTCCAGCCTCCATCCTACGAAGCGCTCCTGACGCCGCGGGGAAAACGAAACCGGGGGAGCGAGCCTTGGGCCCGCCCCCCCGAAGGACACCCGGCCAGCCGGGCTTCAGCGCTAGCTGGCTGGCTCTTCCTGCGGATCCTCGAAGCTGATGGAGACGACCTCCAGCTCACGCACGCCGCCGGGGCTCTGCACCGTGGCGATGTCGCCCACCTTCTTGCCGATGAGCGCGCGCGCCACCGGCGAGGTGACGGCGATCCACCGCTTCTTCAGGTCGGCTTCCGTCTCCCCCACCAGGCGGTAGCTGATGGTCTTGTCGTTCTCCGTGTCCACCAGCTCCACGGTGGCGCCGAAGACGACCTTGTCGCCGCCCAGCTTCGCCGGGTCGATGACCTCCGCGCGGGCGATCCAGTCGCCGAGGGTCAGGATGCGCCCCTCGATGTGCGACTGCTTCTCCTTGGCCGCGTGGTACTCCGCGTTCTCGCGCAGGTCGCCGTGCGCACGGGCGACCTCGATTTCACGCGAAATCTTGCCCCGCTCCACGGACTGGAGGTGCTTCAGCTCGTCCTTGAGCTTCTGCAGACCGTGGGGGGTCATCGGGATGTTGTCGCTCCCGCTCATCGAACCACCGCTCCTTCCATCACCTGGCTGCGCATCGGGGGTCCGGCGTTCCCTCCTGGAACCCGGCCCGCGACTCGAAAGGATCAATGTAGGGAACGAGTGACTGGCCGGTCAACGAAAGCCTTACAGCCATCGTCCGGTAGTGGCTGGGCGCCCGACGGCCAACCCGTTAGGCTGCTCCACGTGCTGTCCGTCCAGGAATTGCGCGCGCTCGCCTCCGCCCTCCCCGTGGGCGCCTTCCAGCATCAGCTGGGCCCCTTCGCGCTGGTGCAGCGTCCGCCGTCGGAGCTGTCCGCCGCCGCGCTCGCGCCCACCCGCATGGCGGACCCCGGCGACGTGGAGCAGGGCATGCTCGCCCTGCTCTTCGAGTTCGACGACCTGCTCGTCGCCACCCTCCCCACCCTCGGGGATTCGGAGGTGCTGCGCATTGGCCGGAGGCTGGATTGCGAGCTGGTGCTGGACGACGCGTCCGTGTCCAAGCAGCACGCGGAGCTCAAGTGGAGCCGCGCGGCGGGCCGCTGCACCGTGCGCGACCTGGGCTCCACCAACGGCACCTTCGTCAATGCCAGCACCATCGGGCAGCGCGAGGTGCCGCTCCGGGGCGGCGACATCCTCAGCTTCGGCAACGTCCAGTTCTGGTACCTGCTCACGGACGCGCTGCATGAGCGGCTGCGCGCGGGCGCGGCCTCCGGCCTGGGCTCCCACTCCGGCTGAAGGCCGCCCGCCTTCACCTCACGGACAGGCGCCGCAGTCCGCCGCGCACGCGTCGTAGGTGTTGGACGCCCCGCAGGACTCCGTCACCTGGCAGGTGCCGTCGCCGCACACGGCCAGGTCCGCGGCGCGCACGCGCGTGGTGAGCGGCTGGAAGCTCACGCCCCCCACCGTGCAGCTCGCGAACGCCGTCCCCGCCTGCGTGCACACGTCCGAGCAGCTCCCCACGTAGATGAGCGGCGCGCACGTCCGGCGGGGCATCCCGGAGCCATCCACCACCGCGCACGCGCGCGTGGTGCTCTGGGTCGCGTCCAGCGGCGGGTTCTGGCTGCCCGCGTAGAGCCCCTGTCCCTGGAAGAGATTGCCGAAGAAGCACGACTCCGGCCGGGAGAAGGTCGCCAACTCCCCCTCGGAGGCGGGGATCTCCGTCCCCAGCCCATCCCGTCCCAGCACGGAGATGGGCACGCTCACGCCGAAGGGATTGCTGTGCGCCGCGAGGCAGGCGGAGACGATCTGCTGCTCGGCCTCCGTCGCGGGCGCCCCACCGGCCCAGCCCGGCGCCAGGCCCAGCAGGCCCGTCCAGGTGTGCACCGTGTTCGTCTGCGCATCCGTATACGTGCGCGTCTGCCCCTGCGGGACGGCGCAGCGCACGATGTAGCGCATGACCTCCTCCGCGAGCGCTGGATCCGCGCCGTACCACGACGCGAAGTCACTGGATGACAAGCCATTGAACGACAGCCCGTTGAAGGACAGCCCGTTGAAGGACAGGCCATTGAACGACAGCCCGTTGTACGAAAGGCTGTTGTAGCTGAGGGCGGCCTGCTCCTGTGTGGCCAGCGGATCCGCTGGCTCAGGCTCCCGGGCTCCCGGGTCACAGCCCGCGCCCATGACGGCCAGGGCCAGTCCCCACGCCCAATGGGAGAGCCCACCCACGCCACGACGACGCCCGTTCTCCACGTTCCCCATGTGTGCAACCTCCTGCTGCCGCGGGCGCTCCGGCCGGACCCACGAACGTTTGGACAAGGAGGGCGTCAAAGACAAACGGGCGAGCAGCGCCCCCTCACGCACGAAAAGTGTGAGCACGTTGTACGTGTGGCAAGGCGCGAGAGGTGCGGGAAACGCGGGAGCGAAGTCAGGGCAGACACTCCGGGCGTCTGGGGTTGAACGCGTGGGCTGGCGTTCATCCAGGAACGTGAAGGCCGTGGCCCTCCGGGGTGAGGCGCCATGTCCCCACCCCGGCGCCACGGCCGTCCGTTTTCTTCCGCTGAGAGGCTGGGATTACCGCTGGGCCTGGGTGGCGATCTTCACCTGGGCCTTGTTCAGCTTCAGGCTGCCCAGCTCGCGGTGGATGTTGGCCAGGTCCGCCTGGGTGAGATGCTGGCCCGGATCATGTCCGCCCGGGGGGCCGCCGCCCTTGGGGCGCGGGCCTTCGGGGGCGACGGCGCCGCCGCGGTCCGGATCCACGAAGGCGGTGCCGCCACCGGCCTCCACGGCCGACAGCGCCTTGAAGCCGGCGGTGGAGCTGGCCGCCTCTCGCTGGGTGAGCTGCTTCACCAGCGTGAGCTTCCCGCTGCTCCGGTCGTACCGGTACATGCGGGTGCCCTTGGCGCCTTCATCCACGGCCACGTCCACGGAGCCGGTGGACTTCGCCGTCGCCGGGCTCGCGACGGGCTTCGCCGGAGCGAGCTTCACCGGGGTGTTCTGGGTCTTCGCCGGCTGGGCCCCCGCCTGCGCCGCCGACAGCGCGGCGAACCCCACGGCCATCCTTCCCACTGCGGACTTCCAACGCGTGATCATGATTCCTCCCGGATCCCATACGCGCGGCGGCGCGGATATTCGCCGGGACTCTACCTATTCGAAGGCGACCAGGTCCTGGACCCACGGGGCGCTGCCCTGCTTCAGCCACCTGGCACGTGTGTCCCGGAGCGCCTGGGCCGGAGGGGTGCCGCGCCGCAGCGACTCCACCAGCGCCTGGAAGAAGGCCCCGGCCTCCACGTCCGGGACCTCCGTGGAGGGCGCGACCACGGCCCGCGCGCCGGCCTGGATGAGCGCGGACGGAAGGCTCGACACCGCGTGGTAGCGCCACGCGCCCACGTTCGCGTCGCAAGCGGCCAGCATCACCACCGGCGAGCCCCGGAGCGTGTGTCCCTCCAGCTCCTCCGCGGTGAGCGCGTAGCGGCCGGCCGCGTCCGGGGACAGCGCCAGGAAGGCCGCGTCGGACACGGTGCCGGCGAGGCCGTGCGTGTGCAGCTCCACCTCCGTGGCGTCCTCCAGCTCCGCGAGCACCGCCTCCGGCGTCGCCGCGCGGCCCCGCAGGTGGACGTCGCCCTGCCCCGTCAGGCCCTTCCACGGCATCAGGCGCGGCAGCCCCAGCGTCGCGGGCGGCTCCACGTCCGACACCACCAGCCGCTTCGGGACGGGCGCCACGGCCGGGGCCTCCACGCGGTGGCCGCCCGGAGCCAGGTAGCTCCACGCCCGGTCCGCGGGCAGGAGCCCCGGGCGCCCCAGGAGGATGGGCTCCGCGAGCACCCTCACGACGTCACACCCCGCGAGCACCCGCAGGAGCGGCTCTGGCACCGCGGGCACGTTTTCGCGCAGGGGCTGCTTGAGGGCGTGGAGGTACAGCCCGCTGCTCGCGCCGGTGGGGCCTCGGGCGACGAAGAGCATCCGCTCGTCCTGGCCGGCCAGCGCCAGCAGGCACGACGTGGGTGCGGCGCGGTCCACCTCCTGGGCGAGCAGGTCCACCGCGGGGCCCCACTCCTTCGCGCGGCCCGCGTCCATCATCAGCACGTGGTGGCTGTGGGCCCAGGCCTTGCGCGCCTCGATGTCGGTGGAGCGGTGGAGCGCCGAGCCGGTGATGACCCCGCGCAGCAGCTTCTGGCCCTCCTCACGGTCGCGCTCGATGAGGATGCGCCCTTCGATGTGGTCCACGAGCAACCGCTCGCCGGGGGTCAGCGACGGGTCCTCGCGCAGCGCGCGGATGCGCTCGCGCACGCGGTCCAGCTCGCGGCCCGGCACCGTGGCGCCCTCCAGCCGCAGCAGGTCTCCCGCGACGGCGACCTCCATGAGCGTGGGCGCGGCGGGACAGGTGAGCGCGTCCTGCACCTCTCGCCGGGCCCGCTTCGCGTCCAGGTCCTCCACGAAGAGGAGCGCCCGTGCGTGGTGGTACTCCGACCGGCGTACACAGTCCTCCGGCGAGTGCTGGAGGTATTCGTCCAGGTAGGCGCGGGCCAGCGCCGGGGCGTGGCTCAGCCGCGCGCTCGTCACCAGGTCGGCCAGGAGCAGCTCTTCCTGGTACCAGCTGTCGCTACGGAACGCCTCCTCCAGCGCGGAGCGCGCCAGCGACTCGGCCTCCTTGCGGCGATCCATGCGGTTGTAGAGCGAGGCCAGGTGCCGCTGGAGGTCCACGCAGCGATACCCGAAGCCCGCGCTCCGGCACGCCGCCAGCCCGTTCTTGAGGGACGTCTCCGCCGTCTCCATGTCCCCCCGGTCCTGCGCCGCCTGCGCCCTGCCCCGGGCCAGCGGAGCGTCGTACCAGGCGGGCTCACCGGACTGACGGACCAGCGCCGCCAGCTCGTCGACGAAGCGGTCCTCCTGGTGGAGCAGCAGGATGGCGCCCAGCAGCAGGTCGCGCTCGCCGGAGCGCCGCAGCCTCGCGAGGAACGCGTCCGCGTCCGGGCCCTCCAGCGAACGCGTGCCGGCCAGCAGCTCGCGATAGGTGTTGGCCAGCGGGCCGCGCTTGCTGAAGTCCGCCGCCGCCACGCGCGCCACGTAGGCGCTCGCGGTCCTGGTGCGGGTGACGTCGTCCAGCAGCGCCGCCAGCGGGGTCAGCGTCCGCACTCGCTCCACGGACGGGGCCGCGCGCAACGCGTGGTAGAGGTACAGCCGCGCCAGGTCCGGGTTGCGCCGCGCCATCGCGCCCGGGTACGGAGTGCCGTCCAGGGCCAGCTCCATGCCGGCCGCGTTCATGGCCTTCCACGAGTCCCGCCGCGCCAGCGCGCCCTTGCGCAGGCCGTCCGCGCGCTCGGTGGCTTCGGTGCTCCAGCCGGGCTCCTTCGCCTGCGCCACGCGGGAGAACTCCGCCGCTGCGGCCAGCTCCAGCGAGAGCGCCTGGAGCGCGAGGCCCCGGTTCCAGTGCAGCCGCGCGTCGTCCGGCGCGGTCTCCAGGCCGCTCTCCACGAACGTCAGGGCGCGCTCCGGCTGGGCACGGCCCAGGGCCGCCAGCGCCAGGTCACCCATGACGGCGGGCGATGAGGGCAGCCGCTCCAGGATGCGCTCCGCGCGCTCGAAGTCCCCGGCCGCGAGCCACGCGGTCGCGACGCCGTGCAGGTCGCCCTTCGCCTCCAGCTCCGACAGGACCTTGAGGTCCAGCTCCGGCCGCCCGTCCGCGCCGCCGCGCATCGTGCCCGTGGCGCGGTAGTCCGCGAGGCCCGGGTGACTGAGCCGGCCCTCCAGCGGGCGCGCGGAGGCCAGCGCGAATGGAAGCGCGCGTGCTGTCTCCGTGGAGCGCCATGGACGTCCCACCCACAGCACCGCGAGCACCACCGCGGCGGCCGCCGCCGCGAAGCCCGCCACGCGGCGGCGATCCCATGCCGCACGGCCGCGCGGGCGAGCGGACGGGGACCGCGTCCCGGCATCGGGTATGGGTCCGGACCGGCCACCTGTCCCGGGGACGGCACGGAGTCCCGGACCCGCCGCCGGAGCCTCGGGGCCCTCTTCTGGGTTGGGGGACGCCACGGGCCGCGTCCGTGCTCCGGGCGCGGCACGCTCGTCAGCGGCGGCCTGCACGAGCAGGCTCGCCTGCACCTGGTCCTCCAGGCCGGCCTGGCACTCCGCGCAGGTCGCGAGGTGGGCCTGGAAGGCCTCGGCCTCTTCTGGCGGAAGCTCCCCGTCCACGAAGGCGGCGAGCTGTTCACACAGGACGGTCACGCCGGCCCCCCCGCGGTGCCTTCCCGGGCGAGGAGCAGCTCCTTGAGCTTCTTGCGCGCGCGGAACAGCCGGGTGCCCACCGTCATGGACGGGATGCCGAGCCGCCGGCCGATCTCCGCGTAGCTCTGTCGCTCCATGTCCTTCATGCGGACCACCTCGCGCAGCTCCGGGGGAAGCTGTTCCACCGCCTTCCACACGTCTTCCAACGTGTAGCGCGCCCATGTCTCCGGGGCGGCTTCGGCCTCCGCCAGGGTGTCCCCCATCGCGTCGGTGAATTCCTCCTGGGGGTGGCGCCGGTCGTGCCGGCACCAGTCGAGGAAGCGTCGAACGAGGATGGACGCCAGCCACGCCATGGGAGGCGCGGACCGGTCATACGTATGAAACGCGCGGAAGGCCCGCTCGTAGGTCTCCTGCAACAGGTCCTTCGCGTCCGACGGGTTGCGGCCCCGGCAGAGGATGCGGGCCCGCTCCTCCAACGCCGGAGCGCACCGCGCGATGAGCGCCTGGAACTCCGCGGCGTCCTCACGGGAGGCCGAGGGCACCTCCGGCTCGGATGCGGAGGACTCCCCGGGCGGGACGGCGCGGGGCGATCGCGGGCGGAAGACCACGGGGGCGTTCCTAGCAGGAGCCGCCCCGCCCGCGAAGTCCATCGACACCCGCCCAAGCGCTTCCCACCCCACGGGTGGGAGGCCCGGGATGGCAGGCCGGAGGGCTAGCAGGGGCCGTTGCCGATGCGAACGCCCGTGCGCACCCGGGCCTTGAAGACGCCCAGCGCCGCTCCCAGGCCCGTGACGCGGATCTTGCTGTAGCCGGACCCACCCGAGCCGATGTTGACCCGCAGCCCGCAGAACGCCGGGAAGAAGGGACCCGCCGGGTACCAGGTGCCGGTGGTGCTCACCGAGCCCAGCCCCCACCAGACGCCGTTCGCGTAGCCGAACGCGGCGCCGGCGATCGCCACGCCCTTGCAGGCGCTCTCCGTGACGTTGCTCGACGCCGGGATGACCTCCACGAACGGCTGGGCGTAGCCGCCGTTCAGGCCGGTGATCTCCGTCACGAAGCGGTGGGGGCACGCCGGCTGATCATAGGTGCTGTCGTTGGAGGCCGCCGAGATGTCCGCGTACGAGCAGTGGGGGAAGACGGCGGAGACCGAAGCGCCGTCCGGCTGCGCCAGCACCACGCCCGAGCCCACGCAGGACTCGTCGATGCCCTGCTCCTGGCTGGCGATGGACTCGTCCACGACCTCGGCGCCAGGGGCCTCCTCGTCGAGAGGCCCACCACAGGCGGTGGCGAGCGAGGCGGCGAACAGGAGCGCGGCGGAAGGGATGAAGCGCATGGGTGACTCCGGAAGGGTGAGCCCACCCGCGGGCTCCTCCCTGTTACGTCCGGTGTCGCGCTTATTCCCCCGCGCCATTTCCACGCCGTTTTTCGGCCGTGCTAAGGCACCGCGAGTGGACATCGACAAGCCCTACCTGCTGTTCCTGGGAGACGTGAGGGATCAGCTCGCGGCCAAGACGGCCCACGGCATCGTGGACTGGCGGCCCGACTGGTGCGTGGGTCAGCTGCGCCTCCCGGGCTGCGGGGCGGACTGTGGTCTGCCGGACATGGACCTCGCCCAGGCGAAGGCGAAGGGCGCGCGCACGCTGGTGGTGGGCGTGGTGAATCCGGGCGGAGTGCTGGCGGACGCGTGGGTGGACACGCTGGTGCGGGCGATGGAGGCCGGGCTGGACGTGGCCACCGGGCTGCATAAGCGGCTGTCCTCGTTGCCCGCCGTGGCCGCCGCGGCGGCGAAGCACGGGCGCAAGCTGCACGACGTGCGCTTCCCGGACCGGGACTTCGCCACGGGCCAGGGCACGAAGCGGCCCGGCCTGCGCGTGCTGACCGTGGGCACCGACTGCGCGGTGGGCAAGAAGTACACGGCGCTGGCGCTGGAGAAGGAGCTGCGTCAGCGCGGGTGGAAGGCGGACTTCCGGGCCACCGGGCAGACGGGCATCCTCATCGCCGGGCGGGGCGTGGCGCTGGACGCCGTGGTGTCCGACTTCGTCTCCGGCGCGGCGGAGTGGCTCACGCCCGCGAACGACGCGGACCACTGGGACGTGGTGGAGGGCCAGGGGTCGCTGTTCCACCCCTCCTTCGCGGGCGTCACGCTGGGCCTGCTGCACGGCGCGCAGCCGGACGCGTTCATCGTCTGCCACGAGCCCACGCGCACGCGCATGCGCGGCGTGCAGCACCCGCTGCCCTCCATCCAGGACGTCATCGACCGCACGGTGCTGGAGGGCCGGCTGACGAACCCGGCCATCCAGTGCACGGGCATCGCCATCAACACGGAGCACCTGGGCGAGGACGAGGCGCACTCGCTCCTGGAGTCCACCGGCCGGGCGCATGGCCTGCCCTGCGTGGACCCCCTGCGCACGGGCGCGGGCCCCCTGGCCGACGCGCTGGCGAGCCGCTTCCCGCGCGGGTGACACACACACTTTCCGAAAGCCTCTCCACCGGAGCGGCTCACGGTATATTGAGGACACCATGGGACGCATTTTCGAGACACGCAAGGCGACGATGTTCGCCCGCTGGAACAAGATGGCGAAGGTCTTCACGCGCATCACGAAGGACATCGTGATCGCGGTGAAGGCGGGCGGGCCGAACATCGAATCGAACCCCGCGCTGCGCCGGGCCGTGCAGAACGCCCGCGCGGCGAACATGCCGAAGACCAACGTGGACGCCGCCATCAAGCGCGCCAGTGGTCAGGACCAGGCCGACTACCAGATCCTCCTGTACGAAGGCTTCGCGCCGCACGGCGTGGGCATCCTGGTGGAGGCGGCCACGGACAACGTCACGCGCACCGTGGCCAACGTCCGCTTCCCCTTCACCAAGCTGGGCGGGAGCATGGGCACGGCGGGCAGCGTGTCCCGCCTCTTCGAGCACATGGGCGCCATCCGCCTGGACGCCGAGGGCGTGAACCAGGAGGAGCTGGAGCTGGAGCTCATCGACCACGGCCTGGAGGAGATGGGCGAGACGACCGGCGAGAAGGGCGAGAAGCAGCTGCTCCTGCGCTGCAAGTTCGCGGACTTCGGCAAGCTCATGTCAGCGATTGAGGCCAAGGGCATCGCGACCGTGTCCACGCAATCCGAGTACATCCCCCTGCCCGGCACCCTGAAGGAGCTGCCCGAGGAGCAGGCCACGGAGGTGCTCAAGCTGGTGGACATGCTGGAGCAGGACGACGACGTGCAGCACGTGTTCCACAACCTCGCCTGAAGCCACGGCATCCGGTCCCCGTGCGGCACTCGCCGGGGGCCGGTGCCACGCCCGCGCGGCGTCAGAGCTGCTGAAGCTCCGCCGAGGAGATCCATGGCCGACGAGGGTGACGGGCAGGACCTGCGGGACACGGTGAAGCGGTTGGAGGCGACGGTCGCGGCCCTGGAGACGCGGCTCGCGAGCCTGGAGGCCCGGGGGGCACCGCGCCACGTGGCCGCGCCCTCGGCCGCCCCTGTCACGCCCCCGGTGGCCGCGCCCGAGCAGCGGGACCTGGAGGCGCATGTCGGCACCTACTGGTTGAGCCGCCTGGGCATCGTGGCGCTCATCATCGGCATCGCGTACCTCATCACGTACCACTTCGGGGAGCTGGGGGTGCTGGCGCGCGTGGGCGCGGGCTACCTGCTCAGCGCGGGACTGGGCGCGTTCGGGCTGTGGCTGGCGCGGCGGCACCCGTTGTTCGGGCGCATCGTCTTCGGCGGCGGTCTGGCGCTCGCGTACTTCGTCACCTACGCGCTGCACTTCATCCCGGCGGTGCGGGTCATCGACAGCGAGGTGCTCGCGCTGGTGCTGCTGGCGGGGTTCGTGGTGGCCATCGTCACCATCGCGCACCGGATGCAGTCGGAGACGGTGGCGGGCATCGCGCTGTTCCTGGGGCTGCACACGGGGATGCTCAGCGACATCACCGCGTTCACGCTGCTGTCCACGACGATGCTCGCGGCGGGCGCGCTGTTCTTCCTGGTGCGAAACCGCTGGGTCATCGTGCCCCTGTCCAGCCTGGTGGCGGTGTACAGCACGCACGTCGTCTGGGCGGTGCGCACGGGCCACATGGCGCCGGGTGCGCCCGAGGATGACCGGCTCCTGTTGAGCCTGGGCTTCCTCGCGCTCTACTTCCTGCTGTTCTCCGTGGCGCTGCTCGTGCGCCCGCGCGACCTGCCCGTGCGCGCGAGCCTCGCGTTCACCCTGCTCAACTGGGTGGGCCTGACGTCGCTGGGCGCGTACGAGGTCTCCCAGGAGCAGGACTCGCACCTCTTCGGTTTCCTCCTCGCCGTCGCGCTGGCGCACGGCGCGGGGGCGGTCGTGTCGAGGCTCCAGCGTGCCCCCGCGGCGCTGACGCATGCGTACCTGGCGCTGACGGCGGTGACGCTCGCGCTGGCCATGCCCGCCCGCTACGACGACGTCGCGCTGGTGGCGGCCTGGACGGTGACGGGGCTGGTCGCGGGCCTGGCCGCGCGCGGGGTGGAGTCCCCGGTGCTGCGGGGCGTGGGCGTGCTCATCCTCTACGTGGCGCTGGGCGCGTGTGAATGGGAGACGCCGGGACGCCTGACGTTGCTCACCGGGCTGGTGGTGGCGTTCGTGCTGGTGGAGCGCGGCGGGACGGTGCGCGTCGCCGGCCTGCCCGAGCCCAAGGCCCGGACGCTCTTCACCGCCATCTGCGCGACGGGCGCGGGGCTGTCACTGGTGGCGCTGGTGGGCGCGAGGATGCCAGACGGGCTCGTCACGCTGGGTTGGGTCATCGCCGCCTTCCTCCTCTTCGGCGTGGGCTTCGCGGTGCGCGAGCGCTGGTACCGGCTGGCCGCGTTGGCGGTGCTGGGGCTCGCCCTGGGGCGGCTGGTGCTGGTGGACGTGGCGAAGCTGCCGCCGGATCAGCGCGTACTCACGTTCATCCTCTTGGGCGTCATGCTGCTGCTCGTCTCATACACATACACGCGGCTGCGCGACCGGCGCGGGTGAAGACAGCGTCCCCTGACGGGCGCGGCCTCAGATGTCGGTCTCCTGCCGCTCCGTCACCCGATACTCCTGCCGGTAGGCCTTGCCCCCGCGCTCGAAGGTCTCCACCACGGTGACGCCGTCCTCGGAGAGGACGAGGCGATAGTTCGTGTCCGCCGTGGGCGTCGTCACTCCGTAGCTTCCGAAGGGAAGCCGGAAGACCACGCGCGGGGGGCGGTCCGGACAACAGGCCGTGAGCAGCGAGGAGGCCAGGGCGCTCGTCAGCATGCCCGCGAGCACGATGCCCAGCTTCCTCATGGCTGCCTCTGGAGGCTGAGGTTCCGGTAGAGCTCTCCCGTGCCTTCCGTCGGCTCGGCCTCGAAGAGCGTGGCCCTCGCGAAATCACCGGTCGCTCCCGCCTCCGGCCGCACGGCCCACACGTTGTAGACGGCACCAATGGGGCCCGTGCCCTGCGCGGGGATGATGGAAACACCGTTCGCGGTGGCTGACACGAGCCGCACCCGGATGCCTTCGGCTTCATCATTTAGCGGATCACACACCCCACCCTGGAGCTTCGCGCCCGCGAACAGGGGCCAGCCCAGCGCGAGTCCCGCGCAGAAGAGTGCCGTCGAGGCGACCTTGCGACGATGCGAGGAAGGAATTGGCATGGATGGGAGCCTGACCCAACCCCCACGCGAAGCACCAGTGACCCCGGGGACAAGCTAGCCTTCGCGCATCCCTGCTCCAGGAGCCCGCATGCGCCTCGCCTACCGCCGACAGAGCACCCTGCACCGGGGCTGCACGCTGAGCTGGTTCGTGGAGGGAGACGGTCCTCCGGTGGTGATGATCCAGGGGGTCGGCGTTGGCGCCGCGGGGTGGCGTCCGCAGGTGGAGGGCCTGGCCTCCCACTTCCGGTGTCTCTGCCTGGACAACCGGGGCTTCGGCGCCAGCCAGCCGCCAGGCGACGCGCTCACGGTGGAGATGATGGCCGACGACGTGCTTGCCTTGATGGACGCGCAGGGCTGGGAGAGCGCGCACGTCATGGGGCACTCGCTGGGCGGGCTGGTGGCGCTGTACCTCGCGCACCAGGCACGCGAGCGGGTGCGCAGCCTCGCGCTGCTGTGCACGTTCGCGACGGGCGCGGTGCCCACCCGCCTCACACCGGGCCTGCTGCTCATGGGATTGCGGACCCAGGTCGGTACGCGGCGCATGCGGCGCCACGCCTTCCTCCGCATGGTGCTGGCGCCCGAGGAGCTGGCCCACGCCGACAAGGACGCGCTGGCGGAGCAGCTCGCGGAGCTGTTCGACCATGACCTCGCGGATCAGCCGCCCGTGGCGATGCGCCAGTTCCGGGCCATGCGGAGCGCGGACGCGACCCCGCTCCTCCAGGGGCTGGCGGGCCTGCCGACCCTGGTCGTGAGCGCCACGCACGATCCCATCGCGCCCCCCACCGCCGGGCAGGCCCTGGCGGCGGGAATCCCTGGCGCCCGCTTCGTGGAGATTCCCCATGCCTCGCACGGCGTGCCCCTGCGCTTCCCGGACCGCGTCAACGCGCTCCTGAAGGAGCACCTGGACGCCGCGGAGGGTGGGAAGGCGCCGGACGCGCCGTTCGCCTAAGCTTCCACCGTCCTCCCCGCCGCGTTTCAAAGCCCCCATGAGCCAAGACGTCACGCCCCCTGTCTCCGAGAAACACGGTCCGCTTGGACCGCTCGCGCTGTCCCTGTCCGGTGGGGGTTACCGCGCGGCGGCGTTCCACCTGGGGACGCTGCGCTTCCTCGACACCGTTGGACTTCTGTCCGATGTCGTGGGCCTGTCCACGGTGTCCGGCGGCACGCTCACGGGACTGGCGTGGGTGGTGAGCCAGCTGGACGGCAAGCCGTTCAAGGCGTTTCACGAGACGTTCTCCGCGTACCTGCTGCGGACGAACGTGATTGCGGAGGCCCTGACCGGACTGACCTCCAACCGCGACCACGGCAGCCATGCGTGGGCCAGCCTCATCCGGTCCGCCGCGGACGTCTACGCGCGGCCCGAGTTCCTGGGCGACCGGCGCTTCGGTGAGGTCCTGGACGCGGGTGGGCTTCACTTCCAGGAGGCCATCTTCAACACCACCGAGTTCCACACCGGCCTGGACTTCCGCTTCCGGCGCAGCAACAACCCGCTCACCGTCCTGGGCAACAACGGCTACCGGATGCCGCGCCCGGTGGCCAGCCACGTCCGGCTGGCGGACATCGCCGCCGCGTCGTCGTGCTTTCCGGGCGGCTTCGAACCGCTGGTGTTCCCGCAGCAGTTCCACTGGCCCCAGGGCTATCCGCTCGACACCGCGCTGGCGGCCCTGGGCCCGGGCTTCCAGAGCGGCCTGCCGCTGATGGATGGCGGCATCTACGACAACCAGGGCATCGACAGCCTGCTGCTCGCGTTCAACAAGACGGAGCCGCCGCCCACGCTGGTCATCTCCGACGTCAGCGTGCAGAACCCGGAGATGTACAACGTCCCGGAGAACCCGACGAAGCGTGGCTGGGTGACGCTGAACGGCGTCTCCTGGTTGGCCTACGGCCTCTTCTTCCTCACCCTGCTCTCCGCCGCCATCCTCGCGTGGCGCGGGTTCGAGACCGCTCGCGAGGGCAACTGGGAGCCCAGGGACTATTTCCTCTACCTCATCCCCGGCGTGTTGACGGCGTCGGTGGCGACGGCGCTGGTCTGGGTGCGTGCGCGGCTGGCGGATGTCATCACGCTGGTGAAGCGGCAGATGGACCTGGACGTCTGGCCGTCGTTCAAGAAGCTCACCGTGCCGGAGTTCGCGCAGATGCTGGTGCTCCGCGCGACGTCGCTGCTGGCGCTGACGTCCAAGGTGTTCATGAAGCGGGTGCGGGGACTCGTGTTCGGTCAGGTGTATGGGGATTCGCGGTTCAAGGACCGGCGCATCTCCAACCTCATCTCCGCGCTCACGGTGGACCGGCCCAACCTGTTCGCGAAGCACCCGTGGCTCAAGCCCGGTGCGCACCTGGTGGCCGTGGGCACGCAGGCCTGTCAGATGCCCACCACGCTCTGGTTCACGGACGCGGGCCAGTTCACCACCGTGGAGAGCGCGGGCGCGGCCACCATCTGCTACGTGCTCCTGCGCCACATCGTGGAGCACCACGCCGGGCAGTACGAAGCGCCGGGCCAGCCGTTGAATGCGCTGTACGAGCGCCTGCGTCAGGAATGGGCGGTGCTCAATCAAGCCGGCGCTCCGTCGCGGGAGCGACAGGCCGTGGCGGCCTAGCATCCCCGGGGCTGGCGGACGCCTCGGGTTTCGCGTGCATTGGGGGATGCCATGAGTAGGATTCCGGCAGCCCCAGCCCGGAGACCCGATGGCCCCCCCCACCGACACGCAGGACCCGTACGAGCGCATCTACCGCGTCTGCGAACAGGTGCCCTCCGGACAGGTGGCCACCTACGGAGACATCGCCACCATCGTCGGCGGGGCCTGTGATGCGCGCACCGTGGGCCATGCGATGGCGGCGCTGGGGTCGCGAGCGGCGGCCGTGCCGTGGCAGCGCATCATCAACCGCACGGGAGGCATCAGCACCTCCGGCCACCGCCAGCGCGAGCTGCTGGAGGCGGAGGGCGTCGCCTTCGACGACGCGGGCCACGTGCGCATGGACGCGCACCACTGGAAGGGCCCGAGCGAGGCCTGGGCCCGCGCTCACGGCTTCAGCGTGTTGCCGCCTCGGGACGCGCCCGCACCCTCTGCGCAGCTCAAGCTCTTCTAGTCCCCACGGGCCGTCCGGGCGGCCGGATGCGAGGGGAAAGCGCTCGGTGGCTCGCCTGCTTTTCAGCGCGGAATAAAGGCGGCAGCCTCAGGTCCTCGCCCACTGCTTGGACCTCCGACGAATGTCCTCTCCCCTGCTCCGCTGGGGCCTCGTGCTCCTGTTCTGTCTGCTGGCCCCCGCCGGGTTCGCGAAGGAAACCAAGGTCCGCAAGGCCAAGGCGAAGGCCCCGCGCCTGGTGCGGATCCACAGCGGCCACCGGCTCCACCGCGACGCGGCGGCGGCCTTCGAGCGCATGGCGGCGGAGGCGCGCACGGCAGGGCAGCCCCTGCTCGTCACCAGCGGGTGGCGTTCGTATCAACAGCAGCGCTTCCTCTGGCGCCGCTACCGCAAGGGCCTGGGGCCCAAGGCCGCGCGGCCGGGCCGCTCCAATCACAACCGGGGGCTCGCGGTGGACCTGGTGGTGGGCAGCAAGGAGGCGTCCCCCGCGTATGAATGGCTCGCGGGCAACGCGTGCCGCTTCGGCTTCCGCCGCACCGTGAAGTCGGAGCCGTGGCACTGGGAGTACCGGCCCAAGAGCACCTCCGCGCCCGAGGACGGTGCGGACTGTCTGGGCCGCCCCCTGGAGGTGGAGCCCACGCCCGCCGTGGCCCGCCAGGACGCGAGCTAGGCCATGTGCGGCGGCAGCTCCACGATGAACCTCGCGCCGTGCCCCGGCTCGCTCTCGACGCGGATGCTTCCGCCGTGGGCCTCGACGATGCGTCGCGTGAGGAAGAGCCCCAGCCCGAGCCCTCCGTAGTTGAGGGAGGCGGCGCGCTCGAAGCGCTCGAAGATGCGCTCCTGGGATTCGAAGGGGATGCCCATGCCGTGGTCCTCGACGGTGAGCCGCGCCCTGCCCGCGTGCTTCGCGACCTCCATCCGGATGGGGCGCCCCGCGCCATACTTCATCGCATTGGTCAGCAGGTTGAGCATCACCTGCTCCATCCGCAGTCGGTCCCAGCGGCCCCAGACCGGCTCCGGGGCCACCAGCTCGAAGTCGCAGCCCGCCTTCTGGAGCGGCTCCGCGACATGGCCCGCCATGTGCCGGGCGACCGTCACCAGGTCAATCTCCTCCATGCGCAGGTCGAGCCGCTTCTCCTGGACGCGTGAGACGTCGAGCAGGTGGTCCGCCAGATTCGACAAGCGTTGGAGCTGATCCTGGAAGACCTCCAGCATCCGCGTCACCCGCTCCGTGGACAGGGGCTGCGCCCCCATGAGCAGCACGGACTCCATCTGCTGGACCCGCAGCCGCATGGACGTCAGCGGGGTCTTCAGCTCATGGGAGGCAATGGACAGGAATTCGTCCCGCGCGCGGATGGACTCCTGCGCCGAGCAGTAGAGCTGCGCATTGTCGATGGCGAACGCCGCCCGGCGCCCGAGCTCCTCCGTCAACGTCAGCTCCTCCGGCGCATACGTGCGCCCCGGTTCGGGAGAGAGCAGATACAGCACGCCCAGGGTGCGGCCTCGCGCCTGGAGGGGCACCCCGAGCGAGGGCCGGTCCTGGAGCGAGCGCAGATCCTCCGTCAGCGCTTCGGGCGCCCACAGGCCCTGTGACGCGTCGGACAGCTCCGATTCTCCCGTGGCCAGCACCCGCGCCGGACCGTGGCGTGCGTCCGGATCCAGCGGGTGATGTCGCAGGAACTCCCGCACGCTCGCGGCACGAGCCGGCGAACGGTCCGCCACCGCCACTGGCCGCAGGCCCACGCCGTCCGTCCGCACGAAGAAGACACACAGCTCCGCCAAGAGCGGCACGGCCAGCTCGGCGACGCGCTGGAGCGTGGTTTCAGGGTCGAGCGAGGCCACCAGCTCGCGGCTCGCCTCGGCCAGGAATCGTTGGGACAGCTCCATCCGCTTGCGCTGGGTGATGTCGGTGGCGATTCCACAGAGCGCGTAGGCCACCCCATTGGTGTCGAGCAGCGGGAACTTCTGCGTGAGGTGGACGTGGATCCCATCGTCGTGCAGGAGCCGCTCCTCCCGCTGCACGGGGACCCGGCTCTGGAAGATGTCCCGGTTGGCCTCGTGCAGCGTCTCCGCGATGTCCCGGGGAAAGACGTCGAAGACCGTCTTGCCGGCGACCTGTTGCCGGGTGCGGTGGAAGAGCCGCTCCCACTCGCGGTTCACGAACAGGAAGCGCGCCTGCGTATCCAGGAGGAAGAACACGGTCGGCGCGTTGTCCAGGATGGCGCGCAGCCGCTGCTCGCTCTCCTGCAACGCCTCCGCTGTCCGCTTCCGCTCGGTCACGTCGGTCAGCACCGCGAGCGAACGGACCATCTGGCCGGAGGCGTCCCGCTCCACGATGGCGGACAAGAGGACGTCGATGACCTCCCCACTCTTCTTCACGAGCTGGTACGGCACGTCCTTGCACGCCCCTGTCTTGTAGTATTCGGGCAGGACGACCTCCCGGGCGTACCGCCGGGACTCTGGCGTGAGGAACTCCACCGACTCCCGCCCGAGCACCTCCTCGCGCTCGTAGCCCAGCGTGCTCAACCAGTAATCGCTGACGCTGATGAGCCGCCCGCGAGGGTCGATGGATTGCATCATCACGGGCGTGCTGGTGTAGAGCGACCGGTACTTCTCGGCGCCCTCGCGCGCCGCGTCCTCGGCCCGCTTGAAATTGGTGACGTCGCTGATGACGGCGACGCCGCCGCGCACCCGGCCGGTCCCGTCGCGAACCGGACTGGCGCTGACGTGCAGCCAGGTCCCCGCCGGCCTCGAGGCATTGCGCAGGAAGACCTCCGCGCGGCTGACGGCCTCGCCCCGGAGGGCGCGGCTCATGGGCAGGCGCTCGGACGGATAGGGCGTGACCTGGTCCGGCAGGTAGAGCCCGTAATGCACCGGCCACCGGCTGACCGGCTCGTCGGTGGGCCCCATGCCCAGGATGAGTTCTCCCTTCGGGTTGAGGAACACCAGCTGCTGGTGCTCATCCGCCACCAGCAGCCCCTCCCCCATGCTGGCAAGCACGGCGTCCAGGAGGCTGCCGTGCCCTGGCGGCGAGGCCCGCTCGGGTGGAGACGCTGGGCTGTCGTGCAGGCGGGCCATGGGACGCGTGAAGGGGGCGGACTCTTCCCTCTTCAACGATGGGGGCTCGCCCGCCCATGTGCCAGACGTCGCCTCCCTCTCCGCGAAGCGGCGGCCGGGCATCCAAGGGCCGCCCTCGGACAGACACTGTCACCCCGCTCTTTTTTCACGGGTTGGACAAGGAATCCCTGCTGGCGACTAGGATTCACGCCCGTGAATCCTTTCATGATGGTGCACCTGACACTCAGCGGAGCGTTCACCATGCTCGCGCTGGTGCATTTCGCCACCTGGGTGGCGGTGCGTTCGCAGCGCGTCCAGCTGTGGCTGGCGTGCGGCTTCCTGGGCTTCGCGGTCATCAGCATCACGGCGGGCATGACCCGCGAAGAGGCGACGGCGACGCTCACGGACACACGCCCGTGGCTGTTGCTGGGAGCGCTCACTTCGATTCCGCTGCCCTACGTCCTGCTGCGTGTCGTCTGGTCGCTGCTGGACCTGCCACTCACTCGCTGGCGGCGGGTGATGCTGGGAGTGGCGGTCGCGCTGGGCGCGGTGCGGGTGCTGGCGGTCGGGGTTTCGCTGTACCCGGCGCCCGTGGAGGGGCTGAGCGCGGAGCGCCTGGCGCAGGAGACCGCGAGCCTGGGGCTGACCCTGTTCTGGCTGCTCGCGGCGGGCGTGGGCGCGACCTGGACCGCCGAAGCGGCGCGGCTGCTGAAGCGGCGGGGAGCGATGGCCGTGGCCGTGCTCACCGCCGCGCTCTGTGCGCTGGCGCTCCTGCTGCGCGAGCTCGCGGTGGACCTCGGGTGGGTGGACGGGTTCCACGTGCTGCCGCTGGTGGGGCTGCCATTCCTCCTGCTGTCGTCCACGGCGCTGGCCATCCTGACGGCGCGCTCGTTGCGCGGCGCGGACCTGGGAACGGGCATCCACCGCTACCGGCGACTCTCACGGCTGGGACGTGGCGGCATGGGCGAGGTGTGGCTCGCGCTCCGGACCGGCCGCGCGGGCTTCCACCGGCTGGTCGTCCTCAAGCGGATGCTGGACGACGAGGCCGGTGAGGAGGCGGAGGCCGCGGAGGTCCGGGTGCGGCGCTTCATTGGCGAGGCGCGCACCTCCGCGCGCCTGCACCACCCGAACATCGTCTCCGTCCACGACCTGGGGCAGGTGGACGGCGCGTGGTTCATCGTCATGGAGTACCTGAGCGGCGTGAACGCGCTGGAACTCGCCCAACGCGCCACGACGGCCGGGGCGCTGCCGCTGGAGGTGATCATCGAGCTCTGTCAGCAGGCGCTGCGCGGGCTGGCCTACGCCCACGAGCAGGGCGTCACGCACCGGGACATCAGCACGGACAACCTGGTCGTCTCCTTCGACGGCGTCGTGAAGGTGGTGGACTTCGGCATCGCCCAGAGGACCGGCGCGCTCCCGGAGCAGCGCACCGGCCGGGCGGCTCCACCCCCCGGCGACGGGCGCCTCACCCAGGAGGGCGGCATCATCGGGAAGCTGGCGTACATGCCTCCCGAACGGATGGAGGGCGCCGAGGCGACCCCCTCCGGAGACCTGTTCGCGTTCGGCTGCGTCCTCTTGGAGCTGCTCACGGGCAATCTGTCGCGGGTGATGCCTCCGGCCCCGGAGCAGGCGAAGGCCGTGGAGCGGGCGGACGCACTCGAAGCCTCACGGGTGCTCCGTGGAGTCCTGGAGGTGGCGCTCCATCCGGACCCGGCTCACCGCTTCGCGAACGCCAATGCCTTTCGCCAGGCGCTGGAGCCGGCGCGCCAGGCGTTGCCAGCGGTGGACCTGGCCGGCTGGCTGCGCTCGCGGTTCCCGGAGCGCTGGGCCCGTGAGCAGCGACTGCTGACACTGAGCGACCCCACTCCCGCGGACGTGGAGGCCTTGCTTCGAAGGCCGCCGCCGTCCGTGGCGGCGACCCAGGTCGCGAACACGCTCGAAATCGATTCGACCACGGAAGTGCTCGCGCCCAGGCCCGCGGCCGGTGACGCGCCCCTGCCGCTTCGACCCAGGCGCTGAGCCTCACTGGAGGGCTTCGCGCAGGGCCGCCTGGAGCGCCTTCCGGTTCTCTGGGAAGCGCTGGTTGGGATAGGGCCGCGCTCCGCTCAGGATGTCTTCGTACTGCTGGTACATGGGGTCGGAGCGTGCGGGCTCCTGCTGATAGAAGGCGCGGTTGGCCTGGAGCAGGTAGCGGGGCCGGGTTCCCTGGGGGGCGTCCGCACTGAAGGCGATGAGGCTGCGCGTTCCGGGGTCCTGCATGAACGACGTGAAGGCGCGGGCGTCCTCCGCGCACGTCCCGGTGCAGTTCGCGTTGAGCACCAGCGCATCCACGAAGACCGCCGGCGCCGAGCCCGCGCCCAGCGGGACCGAGATGACCTCCGGGAGCGGCATGGAGGGCTGTGACTGGAGGATGTAGAAGAGGCGCTCGGTGTAGCCCATGAAGCCGTTGGCCTGCTCCTGGGCGAAGGCCACTTCCGCGACCGTGTTGTCCGCGTAGCTGCCATCCAGGCAAGGATTGACGCCCGCTTCGAGCGAGCAGCTGTCGACGACGTCCGCGAACGCGTTCAGCGTCGGTGCGTCGAGCGGCAGCGAGATGGCGCTCGCGAGCGCATCCCCCGGGTGCGTGTCCGCCCAGGCATCGATGTACGAGGAAGGCAGCGTCCAGCTCCCGTCGAAGTTCGCCGCCAGCGGGCGCTTGCCGGGAGCGGCCTCGCGGAGGATTCGCGCGAGCGAGGCGCTGTCCGTCGCGGACCGGATGTTCGGGGTCCGCGAGTAGACGACGTAGGTGCACAGGTAGGTGGGCACGCCGTAGCTCTCACCGCCGATGCGGACGGCCTCCTCCGCCGCGGAGTGCATGACGCCCGCGTCCAGCGCGACCGGCTGGATCCACTTCTTCTCCGCGAGCGAGCCGAGGATCAGCGTGTCCACCTCCACCACCTGGGCGGCCCCGGCCCCCGTGCCGAGCAGCTGGTTCAGCGTCCCGCCTTCATCCAGGTCATAGACATCCAGGTTGGCGTCGAACACGACGTCCAGGTCGATGTCCGGATGGGCCGCCTCGAAGTCGGACTCCAACCGCTGCTCCAGGCTGGCGAAGCTGTCCCCCGCGGAGTCGGGGATGTATGGGAACAGGACCGCCTTCAGTGGACGCTTGGGAGTGGGGTCGGGATCGGACGACTCCGAGCAGGCGCTCAGGATCAGGACGGCGGGGCAGATCAGGGCTCTCCAACGCATGGCAGTGACCTCTCTGAAGGGATGCCCGTCAATCTACCCAAAGTGGGTATTTCAACGGCGGGCCTCGCGGTTCATAAAGACTCTCATCCGTGGCCTCGGACGCTCGAAAACCGGGGTCTGCCTGCACCCACGCGAACGCCATCAAGGCACCTCTGGCGCGCAGGAATCGCGATAGCCTTGGTGCCTCGTCTCCCCGGGGGTTTGATGCCGTCGACATTCACGTGGCTGGATCATTCGGAGCATGATCGGCGGCGCGTGCTCGAAGCCGTGGACCGCTTCAAGGAAACCGACACCCGGGACGAGCTGGGGCTCGGTGCCATCCGTGACACCTTCGCGGACCTGCTCTTTCCGGGGACAAGCACCATCCAGACGCGGGCGCGCTACTTCCTCTTCGTGCCCTGGATGTACCGCCAGCTGCACGAGAAGCAGGTGACGGCGGACAAGGTCATGGCCCGCGCTCGCAAGGAGGAGATCCACCTGCGGGACGCGCTACTCCAGTCCGCGGACACCGTGGGCGTCCTCGGGAAGGTCGCGGGCGCCGCCCTCAAGCGGCTGCCCAGCAACGTGTACTGGCAGGGCCTTGGCGCCTGGAAGATCCGCCTCTATCCAAGCTCGCAACAGGAGTACCACCGCTACTTCGAGCGCCTTCACACGGCGGACGAGGGCGGCCGTGACGATGATGAAGAGTTGCTGGATGGCGGGCGGATGGCCCCCTGGCATCTCCACCTCCCCCCGGCTCCGGACAGCTTCCCCGAGGGCGCGGATTTCGAGCTGCGCCCCGACGAGGCCCGGTACATCGCCGAGCGCATCTGCTTCTCCGCTCCGCGCTCGCTCCTCGCGTTCCTGGTCCTGAGAGGCAAGACGGTGGACGCCGACTATCCCTGGACCCATCCCCAGCTCGCCGAGTTCCCCGCCCACATCCAGGAGCTCCTCCACCATGGCCAGCTGCTCGCGGAGTCCCTCCACGGAGCGGCATTGCTCTACAACCTCATGCTCGCGGAGGAGCTTCCTCCCGGTCCCCACAAAGACGAACGCACCGAGACCTTCCGTCAGGAGCTGGAGGCCTGGGTGGCCGAGCTGCAGCAGCGCGGCGATGCTCTCTCCCGTTGGAAGCGCGCGGACTTCTGGTCCCTGGTCCAGCAGCACACCCGCGTGAGCGGGGCCACCCATCGCTTCGTGGAACAGTGGCAGGAGCACGCGCCCTGGCAGAGCCTGCGCAACGCGGCCGACGATGCAGCGGTGCGAAGGCTGGTGCGTGACCGCGAGCGCCAGCTGAAGGGAGCCCGGGCCCGGCTTGGCAACCCGCGAGCACTCGAGCTCTGGAACGGGGCCTCCGGCGTGGGCCGCCTGGACTACCGCTGGCGCAGCGCCGCTCGCATCCTGACGGACATCCACGCCGGACTCGGAGGCCGCCATGCTCGCGCCTGACACCCGAAGGGTCCTGCTCGAGGCGCTCAAGCCCCCGGAGGGCTTCCGCATCGACCGCGCCCTCGCGACCACGTACACGCTCGACCTGATGGCCATGCTCACCGCGCCACTGGCCTTCTCCCTGTTCGACGGGATTGGGGGCAAGGCGGACGCGTCGAGCAGCGCGGAGGCCAGCGAGCATCTGAATCCGTTCGCCTTGCTGAAGGCGGTCCGCGCCCACGCCGAGCGCACCACGGTCTTCTGCCAGAGCACCCGCATCTCGGCACCACCCAGGTACCAGCGACTCCTCGCCTACCTGGAGGACTCCGTCGTCGAGGTGAACGCACCGAGCGAAGGCGGCGTCTTCCACCCGAAGATGTGGGCGCTGCGCCTCGTGGGCAGCGAGGGAGAGGTGATGTACCGGGTGCTCTGCCTCTCACGGAACCTCACGTTCGACCCCTCCTGGGATACGGCGCTCGTCCTGGACGGCGAGCTGGCGGACCGGCAGCGGGCCTTCTCCGCGAACCGGCCGCTGGCGGACTTCTTCCGCGCCCTCCCCTCCCTCGCCGTGCGGCCGCCCCCGCAGCGGGTGCTGGACGACGTCACGCTCATCGCCAGCGAGTTGGAACGGGTGCGCTTCGAGCTTCCGCTGCCTTTCGAGGAGCTGCGGTTCCATCCCCTGGGCCTGCCCGGCTACACGCGTCACCCCCTGGAGACGGCCCCCCGGGCGCTCATCGTCTCGCCCTTCGTCACCGCGACCGCGCTCGAGGAACTCTCAGAGGGCGGAGTCCTCGTCTCCCGCATGGATGAGCTGGCGAAGCTCCCTCCGGAGAGCCTGGCGCCGTTCGAGGTGCATGTGCTGCACGACGGCGCGGAGATGCTGGAGTTCGGCGACACGGGAGAGGCGCCCGCTCACGGAGGCGAGGACTCACCGCCCCCGTCTGGGCTGCACGCCAAGCTGTTCGTCCAGGACGAGGGCTGGAACGCCCACGTCTGGACGGGCTCGGCCAATGCCACGAGCGCGGCGTTCCACCAGAACGTCGAGTTCCTCGTGCAGCTGACGGGGAGGAAGAAACAGGTGGGCATCGATGCCCTGCTCGACGGCCGCCAGGGGGAGCCCGGCCTGCGCGCCCTGCTCGCCTCATGGACTCCGCCGGAAGAGCCCACGGAGGAGGATCCCTCCGCCAAGGCCCTGGAGGAACGACTGCGCGTCGCCCGCAGCCAGCTGGGCCGGGTGACGTGGATCGCCGAAGTCACGGAAGGCCCCGAAGGGTTCGCGACGCGCCTGCGCTCCGAGGGCCCGGTCGTGATTCCCGCGGACCTCACCGTGAGCGTCTGGCCCATCTCGCTTCCCCGGGACACCTTCGCGCGCCCACTCGAGTCGCATGCGGGACACGCGGGCGTGGACTTCGCGGCACGCAGCTTCGAGTCGATCACGGCGTTCTTCGCGTTCTCCCTGACCACCACCGTGGGGGACCAGCGGGCCGAAGCCGTCTTCGTCGTCACCGCGATCCTCCAGAACGCCCCCGCGAACCGCGCCGCGCGCATCCTCCAGTCGATGCTCGATGATCCCGCCAAGGTGCTGCGCTTCCTGCGGATGCTCCTGGCCTCGGACCCGTTGGACATCCTGGAGGGCCTGGCGGCCCTGGAGATGACAGGAGCCGACCCGGCCGGCCCTGGCGCAGGTGCAGGCACTGGCGCGGAGGTGCCGCTCCTCGAAGCCATGATCCGGGCGTTGGACCGGGATCCGGCGCGCCTGGATGCCATCCATCAAGTGGTACAGGACCTCCTGTCGACAGAGGAAGGGCGGCGGCTGTTGCCGGACGGCTTCCTCGCGGCCTGGGAGCCGCTCTGGGCGGCGCGGAAGTCCCTGACGGGGGAGGTGGCAGCGTGAGCCGCTCATCGGAGACGGAGATCCTGGCTGAAGCGGAGCGCGCGCTGCGTGGCCTGAAGGACTTCCAGCGGGAGACGGTCGATTACGTCTTCGAGCGCCTCTTCTTCCCGGATGGTTCCGGCCGCTTCCTCGTCGCGGACGAGGTGGGACTGGGAAAGACGATGATCGCCAAGGGCGTCATCGCGAAGACCGTCCAGCACCTCCGCGGCCGGGTGGACCGGCTGGATGTCGTCTACATCTGCTCCAACGCGGACATCGCGCGCCAGAACGTCAGCCGCCTCAAGCTCGAGGGGGAACACGTCACGCTCGCCTCCCGCCTGACGCTGCTGCCCAAGGCGGCCCAGCGACTCAAGGACTCCCCGTCCCGCGTCAACTTCATCTCCTTCACGCCGGCGACGTCGTTCGACCTGGGTGGAGGACTGGGGCACGTGGAGGAACGCCTCCTGCTCCACGCCATGCTGAGTGAGCTGTGGGGGCTGGGCACCAGCGCGACCGCGATGAACGTGCTCCAGGGAGGCGTGGACAGCGAGCGCTTCCGCGAGCGCGTCCGGAACACCCGGCTCGCGGACTTCGACCCGACGGGAGACAGCACCCGCTATTTCGCGAAGGAGCTCGACAAGCGCGCGGCGGAGGCCCGGGCACGGGGTGAACCGGATCTGCGCACGCGCTTCGACGAGCTCCGCCAGGCGTACTCCACGTCCAGGAGCCAGCCAGACGTCGCCACGTCCCGGCTGCGCTCCCGGCTGGTGGGAGAGCTGCGCTCGGCGCTCGCATCCAGCTGTGTCGCGACGCTGGAGCCCGACCTCGTCGTCCTCGACGAGTTCCAGCGCTTCAGCCATCTGCTCGATGGGCAGGATGAAGCCAGCGAGCTGGCTCGCGCGCTCTTCGACTTCGAGGGCGTGCGGACCCTGCTGCTCTCCGCGACTCCGTACAAGATGTACACGACCGCCAGCGAGGCGGGCGGCGAGGACCATTATCAGGACTTCGCCCGGACCCTCCGCTTCCTCGAACGGAAGCTGGCGGGGGCTGACGACATCGACAAGCTCTTCCAGCAATACCGACAGGGCCTCATGGCGCTGGGCGACGCGGAGCGGCGGAGCGAGCTCGAGGCCGTCCGCTGGAAGCTGGAAGACAGGCTGCGGCGGGTGATGGTGCGGACCGAACGGCTGGCCTCCACGCCCGACCGCAACGGCATGCTCAAGGCGGTTCCTTCATCCAGCGCGAAGCTGACGCGCGACGACGCACTGGGATACCTCGCGCTCCAGAAGGTGGCCCGGCTGTGCGACCACCACGACACGCTCGAGTACTGGAAGAGCACCCCGTACGCGTTGAGCTACATGGACGAGGGCTACAAGCTCAAGCGCACGCTCCTGGAGCGGAGCGAGGACGGCCAGGCGCGATTCGAGCTGGCCCGGGCGCTGACGGCCCCTGGCAACCTGCGGCTCCCCTGGGCCGCGATCGAGCGCTACGCGGAGATCGACCTGGGCAATGCCCGGATGCGAGAGCTCGTGGAACAGACCCTCGGGCGCGGGGCGCACCGTCTGCTCTGGCTTCAGCCGTCGCTCGCCTACTACCGGCTGCGCGGGCCCTGGGCCGAGCCGGGTGCGAGTGATGTCGCCAAGCGACTCGTCTTCTCCTCCTGGAGGTTCGCTCCCAGGGCCATCGCGGCGCTGCTGAGCTACGAGGCCGAGCGGCGGATGTACGGGCGCGAGGAGCGCGACGGCTACTCCTCCGAGCGGCGGCGCCGCCGGGGTGCGTCCCTTCGCTTCCAGGTGACGGATGGGCGCCCGACGGGCATGCCCATCCTGGCCCTGCTCTACCCCAGTGTCTTCCTCGCTCGCGCCTGCGACCCCGTGCGCTTCGCGGCGGAGTCGTATCGTGACGGTGCGCCGGCAGAGGGGCTCGTCGAGCTCGACGAGGTGCTCTCGGCGGCCCGCATGCAGCTCGAGGTCGCCTTGAGGCGCCTGCCATCCGCTCCCCATGAAGGACGCGTGGACGAGCGGTGGTACTGGGCGGCGCCCCTCCTCCTGGATCGAGCCATCGATCCGGACACCACCGAGCAGTGGTTCGAGCGTGCGGACCTGCCAGAGCTGTGGATGGGGACGAACGACCCGGAGCAGGCTGAGCACTCGTGGCACGCCCACGTGGAGGCCGCGCGGGAGATGTTGCGTGGTGAGGGGGAGCCCCTGGGGCGCCGGCCTGACGACCTCGTGGACGTCCTCGCGGAGATGGCGATCGCGGCCCCCGGCGTCACGCTCCTCAGGTCGATGCTTCGTGTGCTCGAGCTTCGCACGGATGCGCTGACCGACACGGAGGGCATGCGCATCCGGGATGCCGCGGCGATGGCGGCCTGGTCATTCCGTGCCCTGTTCAACCAGCCTGAGTTCGCGGAGATGCTGCACCGCGAGGTCGCCGAGCCCAGGGACCTGCCCTACTGGAGGGCCGTGCTCCGCTACTCGGTGGACGGCTGCCTGCAAGCCGTGCTGGACGAGTATGCGCACGTGCTCCGGGACCATCTGGGACTGCATACGGGGAGCGCCGCCGAGCGGGTGCATGAGATCGCGGAGAACATCGCGGAGGCGTTGTCACTGCGCACCGCGAGTTTGACGACCTACGACGTGGAGCCGAGCCAGGGCGGACGGACGGTCCAACAGGAGACCCACCGCATGCGCTGCCACTTCGCCCTGCGGTTCGGAGACGAGAAGTCCGACGATGGTCAGGTGGCCACCCGCGCGGACTCCGTGCGCAAGGCGTTCAACTCTCCATTCTGGCCCTTCGTGGTGGCAACCACCTCGGTGGGACAAGAGGGGCTGGACTTCCACGCGTACTGCCATGCGGTGGTGCACTGGAATCTGCCTGGCAACCCGGTGGACCTCGAGCAACGCGAGGGCCGGGTCCACCGCTACAAGGGACATGCGATCCGAAAGAACGTGGCGCGAATCCACGGGCTGGAAGCCCTCAACGCCGCGGCGACGGACGTCTGGGAAGTGATGTTCGAGAAGGCACGCCAGGCGCGTCCGAAGGGATCGACCGACATCGTTCCGTACTGGGTCTACCCCGTGGACGATGGCGCGCGGATTGAGCGACATGTCCTGGCGCTCCCGCTGAGCCGCGAGTTCGAGCGGGCGGAGCGCCTGTCCAGGTCACTCGCCATCTACAGGATGGCCTTTGGTCAGCCACGGCAAGACGACCTCATCAACTATCTGGTCGAGACCGTGGACCCCCAGGTGCTGGAAGATGCGCTCGCCGCGACACGCATCGACCTGTCACCCTTCGCGGCGGAAGCCGCATCCCCGGCGGCCTCGACGTGAGGCATCACCGCCCAAGGAACGCGCGCATCTCGGAGATGACCTCCGCCTGCCGCGTGAGCCAGAGGTAGTGCCCCGCGCCCGGGAGCGTCACGATCTTCCAGTTGGGCAGGCTCTTGAGCAGGGCGTCCTGGTCGGCCTCGTGCTGGCGCAGCTCCGGGAGGAAGACCCGGGCCCGCTCGCGCAGGTCGGCGGGGATGTTCTCCGCCTGGGACAGGTACGCCACCCAGCCCGCGAAGGCCTGATCATCGGAGATGGCCAGCACCGGGCCCTTCAGCTTCGCGTAGTCCGGCACGGCCGCGCCCCGGATGCCCTGCTCCGTTGCCTCCGGCAAGCGGCGGTAGCGCAGGTACGCGCCCGTGCCAGCGTCGAACTCGTACGCTTGTTCAATCTCATGCGGCGGGAACGGGCCGCCCAGGTCGCGCGCCAGCAGCGCCGTCACCGCCTCACGTGACGGCTGCCCGTCGAGCACGGTGAACGGCAGCGGCGGCAACGGACCGGGCTTCAGGAACTCGGCGATCTCCCCCTTGTTGTCCGTGGCGTCCAGGAAGATGAGCGCCTCCACTCGCTCCGGATGGTTCAGCCCCATCCAGTTCAGCTCATCCCCCGCGAGTGAGTGCCCCACGAGCGTCGCCTTCGCGATCCCCAGACCCTCCATCGCGGCCAGCACGTCGTGCCCCAACGTCGCGCTGTCGTAACCCGTCGCCGGCCAGCTCGACGCACCGAAGCCTCGCCGGGTGAAGGCGTAGACGTGGTGCGTGGCGATGAACTCCGGCGCCAGCACATCGAAGACGTGGGCCGTGCTCCCCAGGCCCGCCAGGAACACCAGCGCCGGCCCCTTGCCGCCGTAGTCGAGCACCTCCAGCTCGACCTCCGGGGCTACCCGCGCCCGGCTCACCTGGTGCAGCGGGTCCGCCGTGCCCACGGGCGGCGGGGACGGCGTGGTCGCACAAGCGGAGAGCCACAACACCCACGACAGACGGAGCCAGGACGTTCGCATGGGCGGAAACCATTGCACAGCCCACCGCGACAACGGAACGGACTCAAGTCTGCAAATCACGCATGGCCTGGCATAAGCGTAATTCTCCATCCCTCATCTGTCTCCCTGGAGACAGACGATGCGCTCGAACTGGATGACGTGGTCCCCTGCCGCGTGCGGCGGCCCGGAGGTAGCGGCTCCCGGACAGGACGTGTCTGCCATTGGCACGGTGGAGGGTGAAGCGAACTCGCCCATCCATGACCGGGCGCGCGCGTACGCCGCCGCCAATCCCAAGCGCGACGGCGGTTCGTGGAACATTACAAGCGCATCCAGACGGTGGGCCAGCGTGACTATGGATACACGGGTCTCATCGACGGGGTGACGGGGCCGAACACGTACAAGGCCGAGCACAAGATCTGCGCGTACGCCGTGAACCGCGCGTTCTGATTCACCCGGGGCCCACGGCGCGGTGCGCGATCCGCGCCGTGGAAAGCAATCGCTCCTCGCCTCCCCGGTCGCCATTCGCGGCGGCCTCGGGGTAGCCTGCGGGCCTCTCACGGAAGAGGGGGCCCATGCGCGTCGTACCGTCCGTCCTGGAATCCGTCACCGTTCACGCCGAGGGCGCGCTGTGCACACGCGCGTTCGTGCTCTCGCCCGAGAACGGACACCTGCCCGGCCAGGTCCGCGTCGACGGCCTGCCGCTGTCCCTGCGCACGGGCTCGCTGCGTGCCCGGGTGGTGGAGGGCCCGTCGGACCTCCTCGTCCGCGACCTCAAGCCCACGTTCGATGTGCGGATGCCGCCGGAGTCGGAGCTGCCCGCGGAACAGCAGTCGCTCGAAGCGGCCGAGGCCTCCCTGGCGTCCGTGCATGGCCGGCTGGAGCGGGTTCGCGCGGAGATCGCGGCGCTGCGCGGCCTGACTCCCACCTGGCCGGCCCAGCGCAAAGGCCATCCCCCGCGCGAGGCACCGCTGGCCTCGATGCTGTCCCTCACCGGCTTCGTGGAAGCGGAGCTGGCGGAGCTGCAGGCCCAGGAGCTGGACCTGGCGCGCCAGCACCGCGACGCCACGAACGAGCTGGAGCTGCGCCGCCGCCGCGTCCAGGAGCTGTCCTCCGCGCGGAGCGTGGACCGGACCCGGCTGTTCCGCGCGGCGCTGCTGACGCTGTCCGGCCCCATCGCCGCGAACACGGACGCGCGGCTGGTGCTGGAGTACGCGGTGGCCGGCGCGCGCTGGGTCCCCACCTACGACCTGCGCCTGCCGCGCACGCTGGAGGAAGGCACGCTGCGCATGCGCGCCGCCGTCGTCCAGCGGACCGGCGAGGACTGGACGGGGGTGCGGCTCGCCGTCTCCACCGCGAGCCTGGAGCGGCGCGCGGAGGTGCCGGAGCTGAAGTCGCTGCGCATCGGACGCAGCCAGCCGGCCCCCGTGCGTTCGGGGTGGCGTGAACCCGCGCCCGGCCTGGAGGAGCTGTTCGCGGGCTACGACGCCCTGCACGTCGCCCGCCCGGAGCCGGTCCTCCCCAAGCCCCAACCGCCGCCCATGCCGGTCATGGAAAGCGCGTACGAGCAGGAGAAGGCCTACAAGGAGTCGGCCTCGTTCGGAGGCGCGCCCGGAGCACCGCCCAGCGTGTCCGCGCCTCCTCCGCCCGCGCCCATGGCTCCGGCACCCAAGTCCTCGGGGGCCTTTCTGGGAGCGGTGCGTCCCTCGCGCAACGTCACCGGCGCCGTCCCGGCACAGAGCATGCCCTCGGCCCGTGGCGGTGGCAGCATGGACCGCCTGCGCAGCAAGAAGCGCGCGGTCGTGGAGGAAGACCTCGACGACGCCCCGATGGCGGACCTGTCGATGGATGAAGAAGAGGGCGGCGCCGGCGATGAGCTCCGGAGCGCCGCGGGCCTGGAGCCGGCGGACCGTCTGTTCGACTACGACTCGCTGACGCTGGCCTCCGCGGCCTCCCAGGCGCAGCGCGGCCGGCTGCGTCCCCGCTCCGCGCTCGTCTCCCAGGCGATGCTGTCCATCACGTCGGTGAACGTGCAGGTGGAGGTGGTGCGCCTGGAGGCCCAGGCCTTCGTCATCGCCGAGTCCGTGAACAGCGTGGCGCCCCCCACCTGGGCGGTGCCACCGCACGACTCCGCCCGTCACTTCGATGCGCGCTTCGACGCGGAGGCCGTCGCGGACGTGCCGTCCGATGGCGCGTGGCACACCGTGCCCATGCTGACGGTGCCCCTGGAGCTCAAGGCCGAATACGTGTGCGTGCCCTCCGTGGAGCCGCGCGTCTTCCGCACGGTGCGCCTGGACAACGCCTCGCCGCACCCGCTGCTCGCGGGGCCGGTGGACGTGACGCTCGGCGACGAGTTCCTGATGACGTCCCCCATGCCCACGCTGGGGCCGGGCGAGACGCAGCGGCTGGGATTGGGCGTGGAGGAGGCGCTCCAGGTGGCGCGCAACACCCGCTTCGACGAGGCGTCGGGCGGCATGTTCGGCAACAGCACGGTGCTCACGCACCACGTCTCCGTGGAGGTGGCCAACCACCTCTCCCGCGCCGCGAACATCGCCATCTCCGAGCGGATCAGCGCGGTCCCTGAATCCCAGAAGGACATCAAGGTGGAGGAGGCGGAGGTGGCGCCGCCCTGGCAGAAGCCCACGCCGCTGCCGGGTGAAGAGGCGGTGGAGGGCGAGCGGGTGTGGCGCGTGAGCGTCCCCGCTGGAGAGAAGCGTTCGATGAAGGCGACGTGGGTCGTGAAGCTGCCCGCCAGCAAGATGCTGAACGGCGGGAACCGGAGGACGTGATGCGCACTTCCATTCTGTTGCCCCTGGTCAAGGTGACGGTCCTGGAGGACCGGGCGCTCGTCGAGCGCAGCGGCACGGTGACGCTGCCCCCGGGCCCCTGCCGCCTCGTGGTGGACGGGCTGCCGGCGGTGGCGGTGGACCGCTCGCTCCAGGCGAAGCTCACCGGCGGCATGGTGACCCAGGCCAGCCTGCGCCGCTCCATGCGCGCGGTGCTGCCCGAAGCGCTGCGCGAGCACCACTCGGAGCTGGCACGCCGCGCCTTCGAACGCGAGCAGGTGCTGGCACGCGCCCAGGCCGAGGTGCGGCGCCTGGAGGCGAGGCACGGCCTGCTGGAGACCGCGCGCCGGGACATCCTCCGCGCCATCTCCGAGCGCACCGGCGCGGGCGAGGCGGATCCTGCGAAATGGAAGGAACAGCTCGCGACGGTCCGCCAGGAGCAGACCGCGGCCGACGATCAACTGCGGCAGGCCCGCCGTGAGCTGGGGCGCCTGGAGCGGCAGCACATCCAGGAGAGCCGCGACGTGCTGTCCCGCACGGAGGTGCCGGAGCCCAAGCTGGACGTGCGCGCCGAGCTGGACGTGAGCCACGCCGCGGGCGGTGAAGCGACGTTGACGCTCAGCTACCTGGTGCCGTGCGCCGCGTGGCGGCCGGCCTACCGCGCGGTGCTGGGCCTCGCGGAGGCGGCGTCCTCGGTGAAGTTGGAGTGCGAAGCCGTGGTCTGGCAGAACACCGGCGAGGCGTGGAAGGAAGTGACGCTGGCCTTCTCCACGGCGCGGCCCACGCTGGGCGCCACGCCGCCCCGGCTCACGGAGGACTGGCTCTCCCTGCGGGAGAAGACGTCGCGCGAGAAGCAGGTGGTGGACGTCTCCATGCGCGAGGAGTCCCTCCAGGAGACGGGCGAGGCGGGAGCGACGAAGGCCGCGGACGCGCTGCCGGGCATGGACGACGGCGGCGAAGCGGTGACGCTGTCCGCGCCGCACAAGGCCACGGTGCCGTCGGATGGAGAGGCGCACCGCGTGGCGCTGTTCGCGTTCACGTCACCGGCCACATCGGAGCTGGTGGCCTGCCCTGAGCAGTCGCCGCTGGTGCACCGCGTGGCGAAGTTCGACAACTCGGGGCCGGCGGTGTTGCTCGCGGGGCCGGTGGAACTGGTGCGCGCCAACGGCTACGTGGGCCGCGCGCAGCTCAAGTTCGCGGGCCGGGGCGAGCGCGTGAAGCTGGGCTTCGGAAGCGAGGACTCGCTGCGCGTGTCCAGGCAGGTGGACGTGGGCGAGGAGGTCGCTCGCATCACCGGCCGGCGCACGCGCACGCAGAAGGTGAAGCTGTTCATCTCCAACATGGGCGCGAAGCCCGCGGCGCTCGCGGTGGAGGAGCGCATGCCGGTGTCGGAGGTAGAGGCCGTGGAGGCGGCGCTGCTCAAGGACGCCACGAAGCCCGCGCCCACCAAGGTGAGCGACGAGGGCATCGTGCGCTTCGAGCTGAGCGTGCCGGCGCGCTCCCGCCAGACGGTGGCCTTCGGCTTCACGGTGGCCAGAGCCGCGAAGGTCGCGGGCCTGTAGGGAATCACCACGCCATGCCCTTCGCGACCAGGTCCGGCCGCCGCATCCACTACGAGGTCCAGGGCCACGGCCCTCCCCTGCTGCTCCTGCACGGCCTGCTCCAGCTGGGCTCGCACTGGTCGCTCAAGGGGTACCTGCCCGCGCTGACGGATGCGTACACGGTGGTGACGTTCGACTCGCTGGGGCACGGCCAGAGCGACACGCCGCACGACCTGGAGGCCTACGCGCTGAGGCATCGCGTGGAGGACGCGCTGTCGGTGCTCGACACGCTGTCCATCGACCGGGCGCATGCGTGGGGCTATTCGATGGGCGGATGGACGGTGTGTGGCCTGGCGTCCTTCGCGCCGGAGCGGCTGGCGTCATACGTGGTGGGCGGCTGGGATCCGGCGGTCGGCCTGCCCGCGGCCTACGCGGCCCTGGCGAAGCAGCTCAAGCCGGGAACGACCGTGGACTGGTTCCAGATGCTCCTGATGGGAGCACGGCGCGCGCCGGAGCTGGCAGAGGCCATCGACGCGGGAGACCTGGACGCGCTCCGGCTATGCATGAAGGCCTGTGAGACGTCGGCGGGCCTGGATGAGGCGCTGGTGGGCTCCAGCAAGCCGGGGCTGCTCTATTGCGGCGCGATGGACCCGTACCACGACTCCATGAAGGCCGTGGCGCAGCGGGCCGGCGTGGCGTTCGCGACCATCGAGCACGCCGACCACGGCGGCGCCTGGGCGAAGGCGCCCAAGGTGCTGCCACACGTGCTGCCGTTCCTCGCATCCGTCGCGCGAACCTGAGGTTTCCATGACGTCGACTCCCGCGAACGAGCAACTAGCGGAACTCCTCCGTGCTCACGACCTCGCCCTCCAGGAGGAGGGGGAATGGCTCCGCGTGAGCCCCCGGGGCCCGCGCCTCCAGGCAACGTTCACCGACACGCGAACCGAGCCAGGCATCTGCACACGACGACTCGACGTCTGGCTGGAGCCATGGACCGGCCGGAGGGTCGTCGAGTCCGTGGTGGGAGTTGGCAAGACGGAAGAAGAGGCCTTGAACGATGCCCTGATGCACTTCGCCCAGGCGAGCCTGCACGTGCTCCTGGCCGCCTTCGTTCGTCCTCCCGATGAGCACGTCACCGTCGAGACCTGGCAGGTGGGTGGCATCGACCGGAAGGTCATCCTGGGCAATATCATCACCCGAGGCGACAACCCCGGCCCGCAACTCGAGGAGCCGTGGTTCAAGGCCTTCGAGAGCGCGCTCCGGTCGCTGCCGCTGACCTCCGGCACCCATTGGGTGCGCGTCTATTACGCCCAGAGGGAAGAGAAGCGCATGGCGCTGGAGGTGCTGCTCGACAACGAGCCGTGGCAGGCGCTGGCGGATCTGCTCGAGACCGCCTCCTGGCCCGCTGCCCCCGGGTTTCTCAGCCGGAGGCTGTTCCTGGTGCTCCAGGGCGGCGTGGACGTGAGCCGCGCGGTCGCGGCCTGGTTTGACGTTCCCGAGGACGGCGATCCGGTTGCACTCCTCCAGGAACAGGGCGCGACCCGACTGGAAGCGGAGAAACTCGACGCGTATCTGCCCCTGGCCTTTGGCGAGCCCGTGATGAAGAAGCTGGGCGCGGAGTCTTCGCGCACCGCCGAATTCACCGCCAATCCTCCGATTGTCCAGCGAACCGTGGTGTTGGCGGAGGATCCGCTGTGGCGCGATGCCGTCCATCTGGCGGAGCAGGCCTTCCAGGGGAATACCGCCCTGACGCGCGAGCAATTGATCCGCCTCTCCACTTCTGGAGCGACGGTCCGAGTCCTCAACGACTTCCTGAATCAGGGCTCGGACCCCAAGGACCTCCAGTTCACTCCGCCACTCATCACGCTCTCGCCCAAGGCGATGGCGGAATGGTTGACGTCCGAGCCCTTCGTGTCGCCTCCCGTCGCTACACCCGCGACCCCCGCGATACTCACGATTTCCGAGGCGCCCGCGCCCCCCCGGCGTCCCTGGTGGAAGTTCTGGTAGCGGCCCTGATCAATTCGCGGACTGGATGGCGATGACGCGGACGTCGAAGTCCTTGCAAGCATCGTCCTTGCAGATGCCATTGAGCCACGCTTCGCCCTGGCCAAACATCACACCGTCGGCGTTGACGAAGAGGTCCGCGTAGCGCTGCCGGGTGATGACGTTGGCGATGGCCGGCGTGACGATGACGTCGTAGTGCCTCACGAACGCGGCTGCGTCTGGCAGCTTCACCTTCCTGCCGCCCACGGTCGCGGCGAAGGGATACGCCACCAGGGCGGCCACCGCCTTCGCGTCGTGCGCGGCCACCGCCTTCTTGAACGCCGTGAAGACCTGCTCATACTTCGCGGGCTCCCCGAGGATGCGCTGGATTCGAGTGTTGACGTCGGCGGTTCCAGCATCCGGCGCCCCGGTGACGACGTTGGGAGCGGCTGCCACGGGTACTTCAGCGCGCTGACAGGAAGCAGATGACACGAGTACCAAGGCGGCCAGCCGCGTGGGCTTCGTCTGCATGAGTTCCCCCCGCCAGGACAGGCTGCACTCCCCTGGCAAAGACAAACTCTACAGCGCTTGATACGTCTCAGCGCATGCCTTGGACCAGCGTCCAAAGCTGACGTTTCGCGGCCGACTGCGGGACTCGCCGAAATAGTGCGTCACGGACAAAGCGCGCGGCGCCATTCTCCCACTGGGCCACACGTCCCACCTGATGTGAGCGCACGACCAGCGCGTTGGCACGTTTCACCCGGCGGGACTCGTATGCACGCAGTGCGTCTTCCACGCTGCCCGGAGCCGCGAGACATTCCCCCAGCACCACGCCATCCTCGATGGCCTGACAGCCGCCCTGCCCCAGGTTCGGCGTCATCGGGTGCGCGGCGTCACCCAGCAGCGTCACCCGGCCCCGGCTCCAGTGCGACACTGGAGGACGGTCGTGGATGTCCGTGCGCAGGACGCGCGCGGACGGCGTCGCCGCGAGCAGCTTCGCGATGGGCGCGTGCCATCCCGCGAAGCGCTCCTGGAGGATGGCGAGCGTCTGTCCCGGAGCATCCTCCGCCCCCGCGGGCGCATTCAGCGTGGCGAACCAGTACACCTCGCCATGGCCAATGGGCACGATGCCGAAGCGGGCCCCGGGGCCCCACGTCTCGGTGACCTTCCCCGCCTCCACGAGGTCCGCCCCCGGGCACACACCGCGCCAGCTGGTGTAGCCGGAGTAACGCGTGGGCTGCGCGCCCAGCAGGCCGGTCCGCACGGCGGAGCGCAGGCCATCCGCGCCCACCAGGACGTCGCCAGTGACGGTCTCGCCATGGGACAGCGTCACCGTGACGCGGGCCCCGTCGTCCTCGAAGCCCGTCACGCTGACACCCAGCCGCACGGCCTCCTCCGGGCCCGCGTGGGCGCGAAGGACGGCCTGGAGGCGCGCGCGGTGCATGGCCACCATCGGGATATCCAGCTCCTCCTGGAGCGAGCGGACATCGACGGCGGTGATCCGGGCGCCCGTCGAATCCAGGATGAGCGTCTGCTCCGCGCGTTCGCCCTCCGCGACCACCGCGTCACACAGGCCGATGCGGCGCAGGGCGACCGCGGCGTTCATCTGCACGATGATGCCCGCGCCCACCGGCCGCAGGGCTTCGGCGCGCTCGAACACCGTGGCGCGAAGGCCCGCGCGCTGGAGCGCACAGGCCAGGGTGAGGCCTCCAATGCCGGCTCCAGCGATGAGGACGTGGCGAGGGGATGCGGACGTCATGGCGGCCTCCAGTCGCGCCGGCGCCACGGGTCAACCGAACCAGCGGCCGGCGTCAGGCGCGAAGACTCGCACGCGTTCCAACAGCGACGCCGGCAGCCGGGCCTGGAGCGTCGCGTGGACCTGCGCGGGGCTGTAAGCCTGACTGAAATGCATCAGGACCAGGGCCTCGTTCTGAAAGCGGTCCGCCATGGAGGCGATCTCCTCCAGGTGGATGTGGGCCCGCTCCTGCGCGTCGCGCACGGTGCGCTCCGCGTCGATGAACGTGCATTCGAGGATGAGCACGCGGCTGTCGAACAGGGACGGCTGGCGCTCCAGCACGTTGGAGAGGGTGTCCGTGCAGTAGGCCAGCTCCAGGCGTTCGACTTCATCGAACAGCGGCTCGCCTGCCTGACGGCGGCGGCCAATCTCCGCCGGAGGCAGCTCGCGGAACTCGGGCTTGAGCTTCGCGACGCGGCGCAGGAACTGGTAGCCCAACGACGGCACGGGATGGTGCGTGCGAAAGGCGCGGACCCACAGGTCCTGCTGCACCTTCACGGTGTCACCGGGGCGCATGGGAACAGTGCGGATGTCGGACTTCATCCGGTGCAGGCGCCCCAGGGCCGCGAGCGCCTCCTGCACGGGCGCTTCAATCTCCGCCGGCAGGTAGACGAACGGCGGCCCCCTGCCCACGAGCGCGCGGATGCCCAGCAGCGAGCCCAGCGCGCTCGCATGGTCCGCATGCCCGTGGCTGAGGAAGATGCGGTCCGTGGTGGCGAAGGAGCGGATGGGGATGCCCGCGTCGAGCAGCACCCCCAGCTCCGGCACCAGGAGCGACGTGTACACGCCGCCCACGGACACGCCGCGCACGGTATAGGGCCCCGCCTGCACCTCGGTCAGCATGCGCGGAAGCCTACGCCGATCAGTTCTTCGCGCGCTCGTACTGGTGCGGCCACAGCACGTCCGCGCGCAGCTCCTTCGCGGCGCGCAGCGGCCAGTACGGATCCCTCAGCAGCTCGCGCGCCAGGAAGACGACGTCCGCCTGTCCCGTGGCCAGGATGTGCTCGGCCTGGTACGCGGAGCGGATCATCCCCACCGCGCCCGTGAGCAGGCCCGTCTCCTTGCGCACCTGCTCCGCCAGCTGCGTCTGGTAGCCCGGCCCCACCGGGATCTTCGCGTAAGGCACCACGCCGCCGGACGAGCAATCCAGCAGGTCCACGCCCTCCTTCGCCACCAGCCGCGCCAGCGCCACCGAGTCCTCCGGCGTCCAGCCGCCCTCCACCCAGTCCGTCGCGGAGACGCGCATGAAGAGCGGCAGCGACTCCGGCCACTTCGCCCGCACGGCGCGCGTCACCTCCAGCGCGAAGCGCGTCCGGTTCTCGAACGTGCCGCCGTACCTGTCCGTCCGCTTGTTCGACAGCGGCGACAGGAACTCGTGCAGCAGGTAGCCGTGCGCCGCGTGCAGCTCGATGACCTGGAAGCCCGCGGCCTTCGCGCGCACCGCCGCGTCCGCGAACGCCTTCACGATGCGCTGGATGCCCGCCTCGTCCAGCGCCGTGGGCACCGGGTAGCCCTCCTCGAACGCCTCCGTCGTGGGCCCCAGCACCTGCCAGCCGCCGTGCTCCGGCTCCACGCGCTTGCCCGCGTCCCAGGGCCGCGGCGTGGAGGCCTTGCGGCCCGCGTGCGCCAGCTGCACGCCGGACGCGGCGCCGTTCTGGTGCATGAAGCGGTTGATGCGCGCCAGCTGCTCCACGTGCGCGTCCTTCCACAGCCCCAGGTCCTGCGGCGAGATGCGGCCCTCCGGCTCCACCGCCGTGGCCTCCGTCACCACCAGCCCCGCGCCCCCCACCGCGCGGCTGCCCAGGTGCACCACGTGCCACTCGTTCGCGAAGCCGTCGTCGCTCGAGTACTGGCACATGGGCGAAACCACCACGCGGTTGCGCAGCGTGATGTCCCGCAGCTTCAAGGGGGAGAACAGCTTGCTGCTCATGTCGGGTCCTTTCGGGGAAGCGAAGGGGTCTGCTCTGGCAATCCCAGCGCCGCGCGCACCTGGGCCGTGCTCTTGCCCAGCCAGTGCCGGCGGTGGTTCTCCTGCGTCGTGAGGCTGCGCGTCTCCATGCGGTCCACGTAGAGCGTGCCGTCCAGGTGATCCAGCTCGTGCTGGAGGATGCGCGCGTACCAGCCGCGCGCGGACACCGTCACCGGCTGCCCGTGCTCATCCAGCGCCTCCACCCGCACGCCCCGCGCCCGGGCCACCAGCGCCGCCAGGCCGTTCACGCTCAGGCAGCCCTCGTGGAACTCCATCGGCGTGGGGTCCTCCACCACGAGCTTCGGGTTGATCAACACGTGGAAGGCCACCGGTGCGCGCTCGCGCAGCGCCAGGTCCGCGGGCGACGCGCCGGCCTGGTACTCGGCGCGGTCCTCGATGACCACCAGCCGCAGGCCCACGCCCACCTGGGGTGCCGCGAGCCCCACGCCGGGCGCGTCCCGCATCGTGTCGCGCATCAACTGGATGAGCTGCCGCGTCGCTTCGCTGCCGATTTCTTCCGGGGTCAGCTCCCGCGCGCGCTGGCGCAGCACCGGTTCCCCCGCCTGGACGATCTTGAGCACCATGGTGGCCCCACCGTAACAACCGCTCTCCCGCCGCGCCGCATCGCCGTAGGACGGGCATGGGCCCGGCCGCCCGGTTCCCCACGAAGAGGGCAGCCCCTGGCGTGGAGGGGTGCCACTGACGGTAGGCTGTGTCGCACCATGGCTCGCCGCAAGAAGGCCGACGAAACCACCGCGCGCGTGCGCAACCTGCTCGCCCTCGACGCCGCCGGCATCATGCGGCGGCTGGCCGCACGCCGGGAGGAGATGTTCCTCCTCTTCTCCCGCCTGCGCAGCCGCGGCCCGCTGGTGGAGACGGTGGCCTCACGCTACGCGGACGGCGCCTTCGCCCAGCTCATCCACCTGACCGAACAGGAGCAGGCGGTGGTGGACCACTTCTACGGACGCCTGGACGAGCTGCGCTGGTACTTCACGTACACCGAGGACATGCCCGGCACCGCGCACCAGACCTTCAACGCGCTGCACCGCCGCCTGGAGGAGAGCTACCGCCTCTTCGTGGAGACCCTGGGGCTGCCCGTCCAACCCGACGGCGTGCGCGTGGTGAACGCGGAGGCCGTGCGCCAGGAGGACACGGCCACGGAAGGAACGCCCGTGGCGCTCGCCCCGCTGCCCCGCCGCCGCCGCGCGCCGCCCGCGTGACGCTCAGGCCGCGGAGGCCTCCGCCCGGGCGTCCGCGGCCGACATCCCGGGCGCCACGGGCTTCACCAGCCGCTTCATGGACGCCTTGCCCACGACGATGTCCACCATCTTCCGCGCGCGCGTCCAGACGCTCTCCTGCACGTACGGGATGCCGTACTTCTCGCAGAGGGCCTTCACGTGCGGCTGCGCCTCGCGGTACTTGAGCATCGGCAGGTCCGGCCAGAGGTGGTGCTCAATCTGGTAGTTCAGCCACAGGTGGGCGAAGTCGTTGACGTCGCCGCCCGTGCGGTAGTTCGCGCTGCCCACCACCTGCTGCACCATGCGCTCCGCCTTGTTCGCGGGCGCGGAGTCGAAGCGGTACAGGTCCTCGCCGGTGTGGTTGGGGCCCACCACGAAGAACGTGTGCAGGTTGGTGACGACGTCCGCCAGCACGGAGTTGCAGAACACGCTGAACGCCGCCCACGGCGACACCAGCAGGAACGCCGCCGGGTACAGCCCGAAGAAGACGGTCGCGTACGGCAGGTAGCAGCGCGTGAAGAGCTCCCACTGCTCCGCGCGCGTCAGCGCCCCACCCTCGCGCCGCCCCTTGCGGCGAAGCGAGCCCAGCGTCTCCGGCGCGTAGTAGCTCGCGCGCCAGGTGACGGCCAGCAGCGCCAGCTGCACGTAGCGCAGGGCCAGCGGCCGGCCGGTGTCCCTCAGCGTGCCCTCCGCGTTGCGCTCCAGCAGGTCCGGATCCGCCTCCTCGCCGGTGTGCGAGTGGTGCAGCACGTTGTGCTCGAAGACCCACGCCTCCGGCAGCATCCAGTCCAGCCAGTCCACGAACCGGCGGTGGCCCTTCGCGAAGCCCTTGCTGGTGCGCGACGCGGGCATGCCCGGCACGCGGTCATAGCCCCGGTGCCCCACGTGGTGCATCAGCAGCCAGCGCGTGGAGCGGCCCAGGCCCAGCGCCACCGCGGAGAGCGGGTTGGGCGCGATCCACGCCGTGGCCACGCCCAGCACCGACGCGACCTTCCCCCAGCGCTCCAGCTTCCGCAGGTGCGCGGCGTCCGCCTCCCCCAGGTTCGCGTCCAGCCGGGCGCGCAGTTCCTTCAGCTCCCGGTAGAAGCCCTCCACGTCCACGGAGGCCAGGTCGAAGTCGGGGGCAGCGCGGGACATGTGAAGAGACTCCTCGGGAGCAGGACGGGGACCACGGCCGATGCCGGCCGCACCGTAGCCTCCGCCCGCGCTCACGCAAAGCGTCCCGTCCCGCTCACCCGCTCGCCGGGCGGCGGGGCAGCACCAGCTTCGCGACCAGCACCTGCACCACGTCGCCCCTCTGGGTGCGCGTCTCGCTGCGCACGGTGGCGATGCCCCGGTCCGGCCGCGTGCGCGAGGGAGTCACCTCCAGCACCTCGCTCTCCACGTGAAGGACGTCCCCCGGGCGCGTCGGCATGGGCCAGCGGAGGTCCCCGCCCGCCCCCACGATACCGCCCTTGAAGGGCAGACCGCTCTGGACGTTGAGCTTCATGGTGATGGCGGCCGTGTGCCAGCCGCTCGCCGCCAGCCCTTCGAACAGCGTGTCCTTCGCCGTGGCGTCGTCCAGATGGAAGCCCTGCGGGTCGAACTCCCGCGCGAAGGCGACAATCTGCGCCGCGTCCAGCGTGTGCGTGCCGCTGGTGAACCTCTGCCCCACGGACAGGTCGTCCAGAAACAGCTCCTGCCGCCCGCCCTCTGCCGTCGATGCCATGCCCGCGTCCCTCCAGGACGGATGTCCGTATGAATTACGACCATAATACGTCCGGATGCGGGGCGCTCGTCCAGAGGCCACTGTGCTCCAGGGCGCACGGGAAGCCGCTGGCAGGCCGGGCCGAACGTTGAACATCGCGCGCCCGCGCCGCTCGCCACACGCCGAAACAACCAGCGCCCGCGGCCCGTGGAGTATGAGCAGTGCGTGCCTCTCTCCTGCCTGCGCCGTCACCTGTCCGTCCTCGCCGTGGCCCTGACGGGCCTGGGCGCCCCCATGGCCCACGCGGACGAGGACACGCCCGTGTCCACCCCTCAACGCTCCCAGGTCGGAGACGTGACGGTGGAGGGCGCGAACAAGACGCGGTCCTCGACGGTGCGCTCGTTCGGACAGGTGGGCGTGGGCGACGAGGTGGACAGCGAGGAGCTGGAGAAGGTGGAGCGGCGCCTCCTGGCCACCGGCCTCTTCCAGGACGTCCGTGTGGGCACCGAGCCGATGGCCGACGGACGCGTACGGCTGGTGCTGCGGGTGAAGGACAAGGCGTCGTGGGTGGTGGCCCCCACGGTGGCGCTGTCCTCCGCGAACACCGGCGGCGGGCTGCTCTACGCGGAGAACAACCTGGGCGGCCGCGCGAAGAAGTTCGCCGTCGCGGCGCAGGTGAGCACCGGCGAGAGCGGCCTGTACGTGGGCTTCCTGGATCCCATCCTCTTCGGCCTGCCGCAGCTCAAGTTCAGCCTGGAGGGGCAGCTGAAGAGCGACCGTGTGGACGAGTACAGCATGGACCCCAGCGAGGACGACCCGGAGGTCCTCCGGCGCACGCGCTTCAACTCCGCGTCCATCAGCTCCGAGCTGGGCTTCATCCTCTTCGAGCGCGTGCGCGCGGCGGCGAAGTACCGCCTGTCCAGCATCGACGCGAAGTCTCCGGACCCGGAGAAGCCGGTGACGGTGCCGCCGTTCTCCACCGGCCCCGCCATGCGGGACACGTCCCTGCGCCTCATGGTGGGCCTGGACTCGCGCCAGACGCTGCACGCCGTAACGGAGGGGCTCAACCTGGAGGCCTCCTACGAGGTGTCCAGCCCGGGCGTGTGGAGCGAGTTCGACTACCGCAAGGTCGGCCTCCTCTACCGCCACGGCATCCGCTTCTTCGAGGAGAACAACCTGGTGCTGCGCGGCGAGCTGGTCCTGGGCAGGGACCTGCCCTTCCAGCAGGAGTTCGTGATGGGCGGCACCACGCTGCGCGGCTTCCAGTACCGGCAGTTCCGCGGCGACAGCCGGCTCACCTTCACGGCCGAGTACCACTTCCCCCTCTTCAAGGTGAAGTCGCTGGCCTTCCGGGGCGTGGCCTTCTCCGACACGGGAGCCATCGCGTGGCGGGACGTGGCCGAGGATGGGCTCCTGCTCGACGCCAACGGACGCGTCATCCGCGACTACCTGCGGGTGACCATCACGGGCCAGAACCCCGTCACCGTGGCCCAGGGCGTGGGCGGGGGCCTGCGGCTGTACCTCAACAACGTCGTGCTGCCCCTGTTGGGCGTGGACGTCGCCTACGCCGTCAACTCCGGCCAGGTGCGCTTCTACCTCGTGGCCGGAGTGACGCCCTCCTGAAGGCGGCGCTGCTAGCCGGCGCGGGCAGCGCTCGCGTCCACTTCCGGCTCCGGAGGCGGCACCACGCCGGGCCACGCCTCCGGCGGCAGGTCCAGGCTGAACGGCGGCGACTCGCCGCGCACCGTCCACCAGAGCGCCTTGTCCGCGCACAGCGCCTGCGCGATGCGGCCGGACGTCGTGCGGACGCGCTCCACGACGGCCTGGTGCTCCTCGGGCGTCTGCGCCTCCAGCATCGCGACGACGTTGTCCCAGACGCGCTGGCGCCAGACGATGAGCATCCGCATCACCGCCCGCTCCACCACCGGGCGGCTGAAGGGCACGCGCAAGAGCAGCCGCGTGGACGCGCACTGGTAGCGCTCCGCGAGCAGGTCCACGCACTCCGGGATGCACGAGCGGAGGATCTCGTTCACGTGGAAGTAGTCGTGCCGGTAGCGCGCCATGCGGCGCGCATCCGCCGGCGGCGACTGGTGGGCGATGTTGTCGTAGACGACCATCCCCAGGTCGTGGTTGATGTGGGCGCTCACGCCCAGGAGCGCGTCCTGGTACGGCTGCGTGAGGCGCTGGGCCGGGTAGTGCGTCGCGAAGCGCCACGCCGCGGTGGGCAGCGGCAGGTTCTTCAGCGAGTCCCGCACCGCGATGAGCGCCTCTTCCGCGAAGCGGCCCGTCAGGTGAGACAGCCACTCGGGTTCGAGGAAGCCGCCCGCGTCCTCCCGGCTCAGCAGGTGGACGACCTTGCGCGTGACGATGGCGTAGATGTCCAGGAAGATGGCGCGTGAGTCATTGCGCGCGTTCAGCCGGGCGAGGATCTTCTCCAGCCCCTCCAGCGCCTCCTCCGCGTTGACCGGATTCCAGAGCACGTCATCCAACCGGATGGGCCCCTGCGCATCCGGGGCTTTTGTCTCGTGGAGGTGAAGCGGCTGGGGGCGCTGCGACCGGTGAGCCGAGGGAGAGGCCGGTGAAACATTCATGGACTGACGCTCCGCGGGGTGGGGGAACGACTTCACATGAAAGCTTATCTGAACCTGTACTTCCTGTGACGCCCACCCCCCGGAAGAAACGTGATGTTTCACCGGACCCCCGCGTGTTGACACTCACGCGGGGGCCAATGTCACACCGCTGTCAAACTCAGGGCGCGGTGCCTTCACTCACGGTGCCGCCCGTCCTGCCCAGCACGTACCTGGCCAGCGCCAGGGCGTTGTTCTCGTCGACGAGGGACTCGTAGGTGGGCATCTGCGTGCCGGGCTTGAAGGACTCCGGGTTGCGGATCCACTTCGCCACTTCCTCCGGGGCCTTGCCCTTGGCGCCCTGGAGCTTGGCCTCGAAGGCCTTGCCGGGGGCGTGGCAGGTGGCGCAGCCCAGGGAGCTGAACATCTTCTCCGGATCGGCGGAGGGCTCCGCCTTGGGACGGCCACCGGAGGGCGGCGGCACGACCGTGTCGTTGGGCTTCATGGAGCGCAGGAAGGTGTAGAGGGCCGCGAGCTCCACGTCGTCCGCGTAGCGGTACTTGGGCATGGGCGGGCGCAGGATGTAGCCGCCCGGCGTCACGCCCGTGATCATGGCGTGCTTGAACTCATCCAGCGTCCACTTGCCGATGCCGGCCGTCTCGCTGACGGTGATGTTGGGTGACAGCAGCTTGCCCTCGCCGCCCAGCGGCACCAGGTCGAACTCGAAGCCGCCGCTCAGCACCGTGTCCGGGTGCTGCAACTTCACGGCGCTGCCGTCGAAGCCCGGCGAGTGGCAGAAGACGCAGTCGTAGACGCTGCCGGCCAGGTAGCGGCCGTACTCCACGGAGTCCGCCGCCTTCGCGGGCACGGGCACCGGCTCCGTGCGGCCCTTGTCGTTGATGCCCATGGCGAACGCGAACACCATCCGGCCCGGGGGCGTCAGCTCGGAGCGCGGCGGCTGGGACTTCTCCGGCGCGAAGTCCGGGTGGCCTGAGCGCATGAAGCCGATGACCGCCGCGATGTCCTTGTCACCCATGTTGGGGAACGCGGGCATGGGACGGAAGTGGTGGCTCTTGTCGATGCCGTTGATCACCATCCGGGCGATCTCCTGGTCCGTCCAGGCCCCCACGCCCTTCTCCATGTCGGAGGTGATGTTCGCGGAGTAGAACGTGCCCAGGTCTGGCGGGAAGTCGTGCATCCGGCCGCCCACGGGCTTGGTATTGCCACCGCCCGCGTGACACTCCGCGCACACCGCGCGGAACACCTGCTCACCGCGGGCAATGCCCTCCGGCGAGCTGTCGCGCGTGATGTTGGGCAGCGCGACATAGTCATACGTCTTGTTGATCTTGTGGCTGGCCACGCCCATGGCGGTACCCGCGCCAATCAGGACCAGGGCGACCAACGCACCAATGGCGATCAGGATCTTCTTCATCATGGGGAACGCTTCTCCGGATCAACGGGGACGGCAAACGGCGCCGCTGTCTGCTCCACGGGGAGGAGTGGACAGCAGCGCCGGTGTTGGAACGGGTGAGGCGGCTACTGGCCCGGCAGGCAGGTGCTGGGCGGGGGAATCTGGGGCGTCGTCGAGGGCGTCTTGCTGTACATCTGGAGGCCGGCGAACGTCACGCTGCCCGGGGCCACGGGAAGATCCAGCGGCTGGAGCACCCACGGGCGCCCTTCCGGGTCGCTCGTGGTGGAGTCCTTCGCTTCGTAGTGGACCACCGGCGGCGGCCCCATGGGCGGCAGCGGCAGCGGCGGGTGGACCACGGCGACGAGGCCCAGGGAGCTGTAGGGCGCCGGCGGCCCCGGCGGGATGAAGAAGCCGCGCGTGGACTGGAACGGCGCCAGCGGCGGCGGCAGGACCCCCACGGGCGCCCACTCGATGTTCAGCACGCGGCCCGCGCTGGCCACCACGGTGGTGTTCGCCGCCGGTACGCGGAACACGGGGAAGCCCGGCCGGTACAGCCAGAACACCGTCACGCCGCCGAAGCGGCCCGGGTCGAGCAGGTCCGCCACCGTGGTGGCCGTGCCCTCCGCGGTCAGGTACTTCGCGACCGCCTCCAGGATGCCCTTGTCGCTCATCTGCAGGGCCTCCAGGCCCACGCAGGCGCTGTGCGCCGGCACCACCGGCCGCACCGTCAGCGTGGGCACGTAGTTGCCCGCCGGCACGGGCTGCAGCGTCAACATCGGCGGCGGCAGCGGCATCACGGCGTTGTTGGCGAGCGCGGCCTGCGGCCCCCCCAGCGACAGCACGAAGTACGGCGCGCCCCGGCGCGTGGGCACCTTGTCCAGGGTCCAGACACCGTTGGGGTCCGACGGCGCGACCACGCCGCCTTCCGCGAGCACCTGGCCCGTGGCGCTGTCCAGCAGGGAGATGGGCGCGTTCTGCACCACCGCGCGCTGCAACAGCGGGCTGAACTCCGCGTACAGCGGCGGCAGCTGGCACTGCTCGGGCGTTGGCGCGCAGCCGGCCAGGTTGAAGAAGTAGGCCTCCGGGTCCACGGTGAAGCCGGTCAGCCGGGAGGTGAGGCCCTCCGGCTCGCGGTTTTCATACGTGGGGCGCGGCGTGAAGGTGGACGACGAGGGGTTGTTGGATTCCTGGCAGCCGGCGTTCAGCAGGGCCGCGCCGAGGAGCGTTCCGACGAAGAGAGCTCTGTGCATGGCGGGTTGCTTTCCCCTACTTCGCGGGGAGGATGTGCCTGGCGGGAAGCTGATCGCCGCCGTGGCAGGTCTGCGCGCAGTTGCCGAACTTGCTGGGCGTGCCGCGCTGTTTGAAGGCGATCTGGAAGAACTCATCCCCGTGCTGGGAGATGTGGCACGAGCCGCACAGCGACAGGCTGGGACGCTCCGTGCTCTTGCGCGTCAGGTGGCACACGGTGCAGTCCGCGCGGTTGGCCGGATAGCTGGGCGAGTTCATGTGGATGCGGTGCACCATCTCCTGCGTGCGGCCCACCGTGTCCGTGTCGTAGTGGTGGCAGACCTTGCAGCTCTCGATGTGGTCCACCGACAGGCCGTGGCGCAGGTTGTCCAGCGACAGCACGCCGCGGTGGCAGAGTTGGCAGTTGCCCACGTTGCCCGGGTACGTCGTCGGCTCGTCCTGGCCCACCTGGAAGAAGAACGGGTTCAACTTGGCGACGCGCTCACCCAGGGACGCGCGGTTGAACTTCACCAGCGCCACGTAGGTGCCCGGCTTCGCGTTCGCGGGCAGCGTGAACGTCTGGCGGGTGGGCCACTTGTAGTCGATGAGGCCCGGCGTCAGCCCCGTGAGCGTGGCGTCATCCAGCATGGCGAACGGGAACGGCCGGGCGAAGAACTCGGGCTTGTCGCTGGGGTTGCCCAGCACCTTCAGGTCCTGGATGGGGCCGGCGATGGCCACGTTGGAGATGGAGTCGTTCTCCGTGACGGTCGCGATGACGTTGGGGACGAAGGTCTGGATGCCGTTGGACTGGCCGGCGATGATCTCCCGAGCGCTGGGCAACAGGTCGCGCGAGTGCAGGTGCGCGCCCGCGCTGTCGCGCAGGTCCACGTAGACGCTCACGTCCTCGCCGGGCTTGTAGAAGCTGCCCTCCTTCGGAGGCGAGAACACCAGCCGCGAGTCCAGGCCCGGGCTGCACTGCACCGGGTTGCCGGCGTCGTCGGTGCAGGTGGACGGGCGGTCATCCGGGATGATGTACGTGACGGGGAAGAAGAACGGCTTGTCCGGCAGCTGGCTCCAGGTGGCCTTGAGCGCGCCGGGACCCGACAGGCGCGGCACGCGCAGCACCTTGAAGGGGTTGGTGCTGCCCACCCAGTCCACGCGCGCGATGGTGCGCGTGATGGCGCTCTGGTCCAGGCCGCCCGCGAAGCCCGTCACGGTGCCGGGGTCCTTGTCGCCGGGGAAGCGCGGCGGCTTCAGGTTCTCCGACCGCCAGGAGAAGCGGCTGTGGCCGGCGTAGGGCGAGGAGGCCAGCAGCTCCGAGCGCAGGTACGTCTGGCTCGCGCGCGGGGTGCCCGTCTCGTCCAGCACCTCCACGGTGATGGTGTCGTCCTTCACCTTCTGCCAGTTCGCGTTGCCGAACTGCACCTCGCGGGTCCAGCAGTCCTCCACGGCGCCCGCGAGGCTGTAGAAGCTCCACTCGTCCGGACCCTGGTTGACGTTGGTCCAGTCCAGGCCCGCGAACACGGACTCGTTCTTGATCCACCCCAGCGCGGCGGTCTGGTCGTTGGGGTCGTTGTGCTGGTTGACCACGGTCTCCGACACGGAGAACTGGTTCAGGAAGTACTGGGTGTCCGACAGGATCTGCAGCGTCCCAGTAGGAGGCGACAGCGTCAGCGGGTTCTGCGCGAGCGGCGTGATGCACATGTCCGGGTACGAGCCGGTCACGCTGTTCTTCGCCACCATCTGCCCGTTGGGCAGGAAGGCGCAGCCGTTGATGTACTGGAGGCTCAGCCGGATCGCGCCGGAGTTGAGGCCCTGGTACGGGTCGAACCGTTTGGCACCGCGGCCCGTGGTGGACCCCTCGTCGTCAGTGACCTTGAGGAGGTTGCAGGACAGCAGGGGCACCAGCAGGGCGCACCACGCGCTCTTCAGCAGGATTGAGCGGTTCATGGAAGACGAGGCCGGGGGGAGTCAGGGGGAGGAAAGGGAGCAGGTATCCTCACGCGCGGGCCCACGCGACCCACCCTTCCCGACGACGCCAGCGCTCCGCCACGCGGAGATGGTGAGGATCGGGAAGGGTTGGGAGGAGAACACCTCATCGGTTCAAACTGACCACATTATGAGAGTCCGCGCAATTCGTGGACTTCAGATCGCGCGGAGGACTTGAGCCCCGCGGGCGGGTGACCCAGGGCGTCGGACTAGAGGCTGAGGCCGGCGGACAGGAGCAGCGCGAAGACGAGCCCCAGCGCCGCCGTCTTCCCCAGGTGGGGGTTGAGCGCACCGCCATCCTCACGCCAGATGGCGCGGATCTGCCTCACCGCGAGCGGCAGGGCCGGCAGCGTGAAGAGCCAGGCCCGGCCGTGCTCGGGCATGAGCAGCCAGGCCGCTACCGGGAGCGCGAACGCGCCCCCCACCGCCACCGTGTACTCCCAACGCCCGAAGCGTTGGCCGAAGCGCACCACCAGCGTGCGCTTGCCGGCGACCACGTCCGTCTCGCGGTCGCGCAGGTTGTTCACCGCGAGGATGCCGGCGGAGAACAGCCCCATGGACAGCCCCGCCAGCAGCACGGCCGGCGTGACGTGGTGGGTGAGCACGACGTAGCTGCCGCTCACCCCCAGCAGGCCGAAGATGATCAGCACCAGCACGTCCCCCATCCCCAGGTAGCCCAGGGGGATGGGGCCCGCGGAGTAGAGGACCGCGCCCGCCAGACAGAAGGCGCCGCCCGCGAACACCGTCCAGCCCTCCGCCCGGGTCAGCAGCAGCAGCGCCAGCGACGAGCCGGTGAACGCCAGCGCCGCGGCCGTCGCCACCTCACGCGCGGTGAGCCAACCCTTCTGCGTGACGCGCGCGGGCCCCAGGCGCGCCTCGGTGTCCGCGCCCCGCTCGAAGTCCGCGTAGTCGTTCACCAGGTTGCTCACGATCTGCATGAGCACGAAGCCCACCAGGAACGTGAGCGCCGGAGCGAGCCGCCATTGCCCCTCCGCGTTGGCGAAGGCCCACCCCAGCACCGTGGGCGCGATGGAGGCCGTCAACGTCTTGGGTCGCAGCGCGAGCCACCAGATGCGGGCCAGCGAGGGCTTGGCTTCGACCGCGACACTCGACGAAGGGAGACTCGAAGTGGTCATTGATGTCCGGGGGAGAGCAGCAGGCGCACGGTAAAGCTACAGGCCCGTGAACCGCAAGAGGAGCCAATGATTCACATCGGTTCTCCTCATGTATCACCTGTCGCAAGCCCCCACGCTCCGTCGCAGACGCAGTGTGTCGACAATCCGCCCGGCCTCAATGCGACACAAAGGCAGACGCCAGTCCTATTTCGGTTAAATTCGAGAACAATCAGAAATACCAGCCATTCCTGCGCGCTGGATGCTAGAAGGAGGCCATGAACCCGAACTCCTTCCCTTCCTCCCCTCCCCTTTCGCGCCGGCGCACCCTGACGGTGCTGGGCGCGTTCGTGCTCGCACTCGCCGGCTGTCATCCGGTGCTCTCCATCGAGGATGCGCGCTCGCGCTCCAACGGCTCGGAGGTGACGGTGGAGGGCTCGGTCACCGTGGCGCCGGGCACGTTCTCCTCCGCCCTGGGCGACGAGGGCTTCGCCATCCAGGACGACACCGGCGGCATCTACGTCAAGCTGGAGGAGAAGCTGTCCTTCGGCCTGGGTGCCCGCGTGCGCGTCACCGGCACGCTGGATGAGCAGAACCTGCTGCGCATCCTCAAGAGCGTGCCCGAGGACGTGGACCTGAAGTCGGGCACGGAGCAGGTGTCACCCAAGGGGGTCACCACCGGCGGCGTGAGCGAGTCCGTGGAAGGCCAGCTGATCCGCGTGAGCGGCGCGATCACCCAGGCGTTCCAGGACGACTCGCCCTACGGCTACAAGCTCTACATCGACGACGGCACCGGCGAGGTGCAGGTGTTCGTCCACGTGTCCGCCGGGTTCGACAAGGCCGCGCTCCAGGCCCTCACCGTGGGACAGAGCATCACCGTGGTGGGGCTCGCCGCGCAGTATGAGGCGACCTACGAGGTGGCGCCCCGCATGCCCAGCGACCTCTCGGTGCAGAACGCCGCGCCCTGACAGCAGGCAGGCGCCCCTGGGTATGTAGCACCCCAGACGCCAGCCGCAGGGTCCGCGGGCCGTTGGCTTTCGTGCAGCGCTCCGGATGTGTGCCTGGGAGCGGATGCACGAAAGCCAACGCGAGCCTGGCAAGCGGACAGGCGGGCAGGTTCCAAGCTCACGGGCAGTGCCAATCCATCCGGGTCCCTGGCGGACGAACGAGGGCTGGCATGGACGGACTTCGAGGAACAGCAGCGGTGTTGCTCGCGTGCGCGGGCCTGTGGGCCCCGGGCACCACGTGGGCACAGGCGCCGGACGAGGACGACTCCGGCGACGTGATGTCGGAGGAGAAGCTGGAGGCCCTGCTCGACACGCCCACGGCGCAGCCCTCCCAGGACGAGGTGACGGCGGAGGCCTTCGGGCCGGAGCGGCTCACGTCCTATTTCGCGGAGGGCCTGCTGGCGAAGGCGAAGGCGGAGTTCGACCGCGGCCGGTACAGGTCCGCGCGGGCGCTGCTCGCGGCCGAGTCTCCCCCTTCCCTCCCCGGCCGCTTCCTCCAGGCGCAGAGCGCGTTCCTCGCGCGCGACTTCGCGACCGCCGCCACGGAGTTCACCGCGCTCGCGGAGGACTACGTCCCCTTGCGCGACCACTGCCTGATGAAGGCCGCGCAGTCGCATGAACGGCTGCGCAAGCCGCTGCGCGCGGCGGAGCAGTATGGCCAGGTGAGCCCCAGCTCCCCGCTCTATCCGGAGGCCCGCTTCACCATGGCGCGCGTGCTCAAGCGCCAGCTGAAGATCCCCGAGGCGCTGACCGCGCTCCAGGAGTTCATCGACCACCGGCAGGCCCGCGGGCCGGACGCGCTGCGGATGAAGGCGCTGCTCGCGTACTGCGACCTGGCTCGCGCGGCGGGGCAGTACAACGCCGAGCACCGAGCGCTGCTGGAGGTCTGGGCCACCGCGCCCCTGTCGCCGGAGGCGGACCGCGCGAAGGCCCTCTTGCGCGACCTGCCCCTGCCCATGAAGTGGCGCGTGCGCCGCGCGGAGGCGCTGGTGGAGCTGCACCAGAACGTCGCCGCCATGAACATGCTGGCCCGCTCGGGGCCCCGCACGGAGCTCCCGGACGAGCTGGCCTGCCGCGCCCAGCTCACCCTGGGCCGCGCGCTGCGCAAGGAGCGTCAGCACCGCCGCGCCATCCAGGTGCTGGAGCCGGTGGCGCGCGAGTGCCAGTCGCCCGAGCAGCGGCCGCAGGCGCTTTACCTGCTCGCCTATTCGCAGTCCGTGGTGCAGCCGGAAGCGGCGGTGGAGACGTACGCCACGCTGGCCAGAGACTACCCGGAGCACGGCTACGCGGACGACGCGCTGTTCTTCGAGGCCTGGACGCAGCAGCGCCTGGGCCGCGCGGACGAAGCGCTGGAGAACTACGAGGCGCTGGCGAAGCGCTACCCGGCCGGCAACTTCGCCGCCGAGGCCCTCTTCCGCGCCTTCTGGCTGCACCTGCGCAAGGGCGAGACGCAGCCGGGCCTGGCGTCGCTGATGTCGGTGGAGCAGCTGCCGGAGTCCGCGCGCACCGACGACGCCCTCTGGCGCGCGCGCTACTGGCAGGCGCGGACCCAGGAGAACGCCGGCGCGGTGGAACCGGCGCTCGCGCGCTACGAACTCATCGCCACCGAGCGCCCCACGGCCTGGTACGGGCTCCTGTCCCGGACGCGGCTGGCGCAGCACGCGCCGGAGCGACTGGCGCGGCTGACGGAGACCGCCGCGCAACCGGCGGTGGCGAAGAGCGTGAACACCGCCGCGCCGGCCAACGACGAGGTCTGGCCCCTGCCCCCGGGCCCACTCCAGAAGGATCCGCGCTTCGCCGCGGGCGTGGAGCTCTTGCGCCTGGGACAGCGGGGCGTGGTGGAGGAGCTGCTCGCGGTGGACACGCGCGGCCTGGCGGAAGCGCCCGCACGGCTGCTCTACCAGACCATGCGCCGCACCGGCCGGGGCCGGGCCACGCGGCAGGTGGCTCGCGTGACGCTGCGCCAGGAGGCCGCGGGCCCCTTGAGCGCCGCGTCCCGTCCGGTGTGGGAGGCGACGTGGCCGCTCGCGTTCCGGCCGCTCATCCAGAGCTACTCGAAGGCCGCGCGCGTGGACCCCGACCTCCTGCAGGGCCTCATCCGCGAGGAGAGCCGGTTCAACCCGCGCGCGCGCTCGTCCACTGGCGCGCTGGGGCTCGCGCAGCTGATGCCCACGACGGCGCAGGCGGTGGCGGACTCGCTCAAGCTGGCGTCGTTCGAGATGTCGTCGCTGCTCCAGCCCGCACCGAACATCCGGCTGGGGGCCGCGTACCTGGGCTCGCTGCTCAAGCACTTCAACGGCAACCCCGCCTACGCGGTGGCCGCCTACAACGCGGGCCCCAACGCGGTGGAGCGCTGGCGCAAGGCCCTGCCCGACGCGGAGCTTGACGAGTGGGTGGAGCACATCGCCTTCGACGAGACCCGCGACTACGTGAAGCGCGTGCTCAGCAGCTACAGCGCCTACAAGCTGCTCTACGCCAACCAGGTCCCCGCCTCCTTCGCGCCGGCCCGCAAGGCGCCGCTGGAGGCCGCGCGCACGCCCACGTTGAGCCCCGCCACGGGCGTGGGCGGCAGCGGCCGGAACGCGGCGACGCCCACGTCCTCCGTCTCCGGGAGACGCTAGCGGCTCACGCCGGACGGGAGGCACATCCCCATCCGGCGCGGTCGTGACTACTTCACGCCCTTGGGCTGGGTGATGGACTCGGAGCGGATGGTGTACTCACCGGCGATGGCGTTCGTGTCGATGCCCGTGAAGTGACGGTACGGGTACGCGCCATCCGCGATGGTCTCGATGAACTCCACCGAGTCACCGGTGATGGACTTGCCGTCGATGTTCACGGTGAAGGTGTTCTTCTCCGAGTCCAGGCGCCACACGCACGCGCCCACGTTCGTCTCCGCGGAGCCGGTGGACAGCCCGTCGATGTCGAAGTCGTTCAGGAAGTGGTGGTGCATCTCCGCCCAGCGCAGGAAGTCCCGCCAGTTGGTGAAGGTGATCATCAGCCCGGCCGGCTGGGGGCTGGAGCCCTGGAGCACGCCGCCCCGGTAGATGTTCATCCGGTACGCGGAGCCGCCCGGCGAGCCCGTGAAGGTGGGCAGCATGTTGACCGTGTTCGCCTCGCGGCCCGGCGTCACCTTCAGCGTGCTGACGACCTGGTCGCCATCACGCGCGGACAGCTGGTAGCCGCCCTGCGCCCCCAGGCTCATCGCCACGCGCTGCTCCCACTTCACGGCCTGCGTGAAGCCGCTGGAGACGCCGTCCTTCTGGGTCTTGAGGTTGGACACCGCCAGCCCGTCCGCGACGGCATCCACCTTCGCGCCGCCCAGCGCGCAGCTGGTGATGCCGTCGAACTTCTTCACGCACTGGGACGCCGCGGCTTCCTGCGCGCCCAGGGAACCGGAGGCCTGGCCGTCGTCGGCACCGCCCGCGCAACCCGTGATGCTCAGCAGCACGGAAGCCAGCAGGGAACCCGTGATCTTCAAATGCATCCGCTACCTCATGGTGTGGGGTGGACTGCCCACCGCCCCACTGCACCCCTCGCGCCAACACCCGGAGCCTGTCTGTTTTCACTCGTGTCATTCATTGATTGAGAAAATGGAGTAGCGCCGGGCGTCACATGAAACATGTGATTTGTAGCAAGCCGGGTCTCACACGGAGCGTCAGGACGTCGCACTCATGGGCGCGGTTTTGAAACGGGGATTCAGGGGATGAACCGGACGCGGGCGGAACTTTGCCGTGACGCACAACTCCCCAGGGGGTTCGGCGGATAATCTGGGGAGCGCGGTTCCTCCCCCCCGGACACCCCACCATGGCCTCGAAGATCAACGACAGCTCGCGTCCCCTCACCTCCGTCTCGCGGCTGTCCTCGCAGGACGCCCGGACGACGGAGACGAAGTCCCGGAACCGCCCCCTTGCGTTCAAGGACGGCTTCGAGTCCTCCAGCAGCACGCGCCCCGCCCCCGGCCAGCT
>NZ_RAWC01000070.1:0-37511 GCF_003611685.1 Corallococcus sp. CA049B
GGTGGGCTCCTGCTTCGCCACCAGGGTGGCGGGCATGGAGTCCGGCGTGCCGATGCGCAGGTTGTCGAAGAACAGCTGCGACTCCCAGCCGGACAGGCCCAGCCGGTCCTGCCCCTTGCCCTTCAGGGGGAACGGGTCGTCCAGCTCCGCGACCAGCTGTCCGTCGATGGCCCACTTGAGCACGTTGCCGCGCCGCTCGATGCGCCAGTGGTACGTGCGGCCGGACTGGATGGGGGTGCCCACGCGGGACTCCACGCGCACCCGGGTGTCCTTCTTGAAGACGCCGGTGGCCACGAGGTCCGCGCCCTGGCCGCCGCCCTTCTCCGCGACGCGCGCGGCCCTGCGCTGGAGCGCGTCCAGCGCGGGGGCGTTGATGTCCTTCCGGGCGATGACGGACAGGCTGTTGTTCCACCCGCCCTGCACCAGCACGTAGCCGGAGGCCGGGTCGCGGCCGTTGCCGAACAGCTCCACGCGGATGTCGCCCTCCGGGTACTCCGGGCGCACGTCGAACTCCACCGCCACGTCGTCCGGCAGCGCGGCCTGGAGCCACAGCGGGTTGTTCTTGGGCGCGGGGCCCAAGAGCTCCCCGTTCGTCACGCGCCAGTAGGCGCCGGTGGAGAAGAAGTCGCGCGAGACGACGGCCGGGTCGTTGAACGGCTGCTGGTAGGGCACCGTCGCGGTGACGTCCGCCTGGCCCCGGAAGAGCGCGTAGTGGATGAGCGGGAGCTGGATGAAGGCGACGGCGCCCGCGAGGACGGCCCACCCCTTGCGGCTCATGCCGGCGGGCTTGCGCCACCCCTCATGGGGCACGGCGGGCTGGGCGGCGTCCGGGGAAGACGGGACGGAGGCCGCCGGGGGCGACCCTTCCTGCTTCTGCGTGTCCTTGTCCTTGCGGCTGGCCTGGCCCATCGATGCTCGAGGAAGGGGAGGGGAAAGCCGGCGGAATCTACGCCCCGGCCCCCCCGGCGTAAAGGATTGCCGGGACAGGGGTCACTTGACCCCCCAGCGCTTCTCGAGCGCCTGCTGCTCCGCCAGCCGTTGCTTCTGCCGCTGCCTCTCCGCCTTCTGTTGATCCGACTCCTCGGGCGTGGGGCGCACGGCCAGCTGGTAGACACTGCCCGCCAGGGCGAAGAGGAGCGCGGCGATGATGACGCCCCAGGGCCGGCTGGCCACCGCCTCCACCAGGCCGCCGAACTGGTGCAGCGCCGCGAGCGCGCCAATCACCAGCAGCCACGCGCCCACCACCGACGCGACGATGCCGCTCACCTGCCGGTGGAGGATGGCGCCCACCAGGCCGCCCACGATGAAGCCCGGCCCGAAGCCGAGCAGGAAGTCGCTGGGGCCGGCGATCTGGCCCGCCAGCAGCCCCAGCGGCACGCCCACGCCCACGAAGGTGACGGCGGGCGGGAAGAGGAAGCCCAGCGCCATCAGCGCCGCGGCCACCAGGGTGGGCATGCGCGGATCCAGGTCGCCCAGGTTCAGCCGCTGGGTGATGGCGCCCGTCCACACCAGGCCCAGCACCGCGCCCACCGGGCCCGCCACCACGCGGAACAGCTTGCCGCCGCCCGCGAGCAGCAGCACCAACCCCACGAGCGCGACCACGACGCCCACCCACATGGGCAGCAGTCGATAGATGCCCACCCAGCCGGAGGGGTTGAAGGTCTGGTACGACTTGAGCGCCTGGAGGAAGCCTTCCATGACGCGCCATCCTAGCGGCTGTGGCCGTCAGGAATAGCGGGTCAAGGCGAGCCCCAGCAGCACCGCCAGGATGACGGCGCCCAGGAGCGCGTAACCGTAGAGGGCGCGGGGCGTTTCGGTGGCGCGCAGCAGGTCTTCCGCGCGTTCGCGGTCTTCCGGGGAGGGGCTGCCCGCGAGGATGCGCTGCGCGTCCCGCCGGGCGCCGGCCACGTCACCGGCGTCCTTGCGGGCCCAGGCGGCGCGCACCTCGTCGGAACCCGGAACCGAGCCGGGGCCGCCGGGCTCCGGGGGCGTCTGTCCGCCTTTCGCCATGGGGCGCGTCTATACCAGGGAATGCAGGCACCCGCCGACGGTATAAGCAGGTCCCCATGCCTGTGCGGCCCCTCTCCCGTCGAAACCTCCTGCTCGCCACGTCCGCGCTCGTCCCGCTGCTGTCCCGGCGTGCGGCCGCCTTCGGTGAGAAGAGCCGCTTCATCCCCGCGGTGGCCCGGCATGGAGGCCGCTGGGACGGACGGCTGTCGGGGCTGCGCCGGCTCGCGTGGGAGCTGCAGCGGCGCACGTCCGTGGAGGTGATTCCGGACGCGCGCCCGTTCGCGCTGAGCAGCCCGGACCTCTTCGAGTACCCGTTCCTCTACTTCGGAGGGGACGGGCCCTTCCCTGCGCTGAGCGACGCGGAGGTGTCCAACCTGCGCCGCTACCTGACGTACGGCGGCTTCGTGTTCGGGGACGCCAACGACGGCAGCGACGGGGACGGCTTCGACGCCAGCTTCCGCCGGGAGATGGCGCGCGTGCTGCCGCAGAGCCCGCTGAAGGAGGCGCCGGGGACGCACGTCGTCTTCAAGTCCTTCTTCCTGCTGGACGCGGCGCCGGGGCGGCTGCTGCACAAGCCGCTGCCGCTGGTGGCGAGCGTGGGCAAGCGCGCGGCGATCATCTACTCGCAGAACGACGTGGCGGGCGCGTGGAGCCGCAGCGAGTCCGGCGACTACGAGTTCGACGTGTCCCCGGGCGGCGAGCCGCAGCGCGAGCTGGCCATCCGCCTGGGCATCAACCTGTGCATGTACGCGCTCTGTCTGGACTACAAGGACGACGCGGTGCACCTGCCCCTCATCCTCAACAAGCGGCGCTGAGAGCGCGTTTCCTCGCGCGAACCCTCGAATGAACTCCCCGTCCTTCAACGCGTGGAAGCTCGTCAGCCTGTCGCCGCTGCCCGTCTGGGCGCTGGTGCTGTTGGGCGTGGGGTTGGTGCTGGGCATCGCGCTGGCGGCGTGGGGCGTGCGCCGCGAGCCGTCCCGGGGCCGCAAGCTGCTCTTGTGGGGCCTGCGCATCGGCGCGGGCCTGGCGGCGTTCTTCTTCCTGTTGGAGCCCGGCATCCGTCACCTGCAGGTGGCGCGGATGAAGAACCGGGTGGCGGTGCTGGTGGACCGCTCGGCGTCCATGAACTTCCCGTCGGAGCCGGGCGGGCCCACGCGCAGCGCGCAGGTGGCGGCGTTCCTGGAGAAGGCGGCGCCCACGTTCGCGTCCTGGCAGGACCGCTTCACGGTGGAGGTGTACGGGGTGGATCCGGAGCTCTCTCCGGTGACGGCCGCGCAGCTGGCCCAGGAGCCGGCGCGGGCGGGCACGACGGACCTGCTCGCGGCGCTGAGGTCCTCGGCGTCCGGAGGGCAGGGGTCGCGCAAGCTGTCCGGCGTGCTCTTGTTCAGCGACGGCGCGGACAACACGGAACTGAAGGCCGGGGCGGTGGGCCGGGCGCGCGCGGCGCTCACGGACCTGGGCGTGCCGGTGTCCACGTTCCTGGTGGGCCAGGAGGCGCTGAAGGACTTGTCGGTGGAGGGGCTGAAGGTGGATGACTTCGCCTTCGTGCGCAACTCGCTGACGGTGGAGGTGGAGATCCACGGCCGCGGGTTCTCCGGGCAGGACATCCCCGTCGTCTTGAGCCAGGAGGGCAAGACGGTGGCGAGCAAGCTGGTGAAGATGACCACCGGCGACGACGTGAAGCCGGTGTCCTTCACCTTCACGCCGGACCAGACGGGGCGGTTCGTCTACACGGTGACGGTGCCCACGTTCCCGGATGAGGCGGTGAGCGACAACAACAGCCGCTCGTTCACGCTGAAGGTGATTCGCGACCGCGTGCGCGTGCTGCTGGTGGTGGGGCGGCCGTCGTGGGACGAGCGCTTCCTGCGCGGGCTGCTCAAGCAGGACGCGAACGTGGACCTGGTGTCGTTCTACATCCTGCGCACGCTGTCGGACGACCCGGGCGTGTCGAACGAGCGGGAGCTGTCGCTCATCCCGTTCCCCATGGAGGAGATCTTCGACACGAAGCTGCACACGTTCGACGTCGTCATCTTCCAGAACTTCGGTTACTCGGACCCTTCGCTGTCCATCGCGGAGTACGAGCGCAACCTGGAGCGCTACATCCACGAGGGCGGCGCGTTCGTGATGATTGGTGGCGACAGCGTGCTGGGTGAAGGGCGCGCGTCGATGCCCACGCTGATGGAGGCGCTGCCGGTGGAGGCCGCGGGCCCCGCGAACGCGGATCCGTTCAAGCCGCGCCTGACGCCAGAGGGCCTGCGGCACCCGGTGACGTCCATTGGCACGGGCGCGGCGAGCACGGAGGGCACGTGGGGGGAGCTTGCGCCGATTCCGGGCGCGAACCTGACGCGGGCCCGGCCGGGGGCGACGGTGCTGATGGACCACCCGTTCATGACGGTGGACGGGAAGAACGCGCCGCTCGTGTCGGTGTGGGACTACGGGCGGGGCCGGGCGATGGTGGTGGCGACGGATGCCACGTGGTCGTGGGCGTTCACGGCGCACCGGGAGGGTTCGCCGAACCGGGCGTATGACCGCTTCTGGGGCAATGCGCTGCGCTGGCTGGTGCGGGACCCCGACCTGACGACGCTGAAGGTGACGGCGGATCCGCCGTCGGTGGAGCCGGGGCGTCCGGTGGGCGTGGTGGTGCAGGCGCGGATGGCGGACTACCAGCCGGCGGAGGGCGCGCAGGTGCGGGTGGAGCTGTTCTCCGTGGCGACGCAGAAGCCGGTGGCGGTGCAGACGGGCACGGCGGGGGCGGACGGCGTGGTGCGGCTGGAGTTCGCGCCGCCGGCGCCGGGGCCGTACAAGCTGCTCGCGTCCGCGAAGAAGGGCGAGACGGACCTGGGCAAGGGCGAGGACGCGGTGGCGGTGCGCGCGGTGGGCCCGGAGCTGTCGGACGCGTCGGTGCGGCCGACGCTGATGGAGCAGATCGCCAGCGTCACGGAGGGCAAGGCGTACAAGCTTCCGCAGGGCGGGATGCCGGACGTGCCGCTGTTGGATCCGCCGGTGGTGGAGGTGGGGCGCGCGAAGGACCAGCCGCTGTGGGACCGCTGGTACTACCTGGTGGCGCTCATCGCGCTGCTGGGCGCGGAGTGGTTCGCGCGGCGGCGGTTCGGGTACGTGTGACCCGCTGGGATGTCAGACCGCTCCTTACGATGGAGGTATGATGGAATCGCATTCCGGGCCGCATTCGCATCCTCCGTCGAACTTCGACTTCACGGTCTATGACCGGTCCGGGCAGGCGAAGGTCCAGGCGGATGTCAAAGCGCGCCTGGGCACGACCCGCGAATGGGCGGCGGGTTACTGGCTCAATCTGGAGTCCGTCGACCTGCGGCCTCGTGGCGAGTTCTTCCTGCTGGTCACACCCGACAAGCTCTATGTCTGGGCGCCATCCAAAGTGAAGGGGCGGGGCATGCCTACGTGGGTGCTCGATGCCACGCACATCCTGGGGCCCTATTACGAGCGCGTCGGGACTGGCCCCAAGGACATCCGGCCCCTGGCTTTCGGCATGCTGGTGTCGTGGTGGCTTATTGAGCTGACCTCCGCGGACGATAGTGAGGACAAGCGTACTCCCCTGATGCGGACAGGACTGCCACGAGCCATGGCCCATGGAGAGGTGGTACGAGGTGCACACGCTTGAGGGTCTTCGTCGAGACGAACTTCATCCTGGAGCTGGCCTTCAGGCAGGAGCAGTCCCTGGCGTGTGAACAACTGCTCCATCTCGCGGAGTCGAAGGCCCTCCAGCTTTGCATTCCTGCTTTTTGCTTCATCGAGCCCGCCGAGAAGCTCCGGCGCGAGATCCCCGACGCCGAAGCCCTTCAGAGCCGATTGGCGAAGGAACTGGAAAAGCGAAAGCGGAGCGAGGGTTTTTCCGAGCCCCAGCAGCATGCGTGGAATGAGGTGATCGCCTCTCTCGTGAAGGACACCTCCGACGCGGAGCAGCGACTGGAATCCATCCGGGCGCGGGTGCTTCAATGCGCGGACGTGTTTCCTGTCGACGCGGACGTCATCGCTCGAGCCGCGAGCCTGGAGGCGGAAGACATCCGGCTCCAGTTCCCGGATGCGGTGGTGCTTGCGTCCGTCATGGCTCGACTGGAAGAGGATGCGGGGCCATCGCTTTTCCTGAACCGGAACTCGAACGACTTCGATGTGTCCAGCGTCAAGCTGGCGCTGCGGCAGTTGCACTGCAAGTTGATCACGCGCTTCGACGATGGACTGGGCGCCGTTCAAGCAGGGCTTCGAGCCATGTCCTGATGAAACGGGCCGATGCCTGATGAACAGGCATCGGCCGTGATGCAGTGACTACTCCGCCTTCTCCACCACGCCGCAGGCGATGCGGCCACCGGCGTCGCCGGTCGGGTCGGTGCGGTAGTCGTCCAGCTTGGCGTGGACCATGACCGCGGAGCCGTCCTTGTCGAGCAGCGACTTCACCTTGAGGTCGGGGAGGAAGACGTCGAACTGCACCTTGCCTTCCTGGGGGACGTAGAGGTTCGGCAGGTCACCGGCGTGCTGGCCCTTGGGCGACAGCGCGCCGTGCTGCTTCTTCGTCGGGTTGAAGTGGCCGCCCGCCGTCTTGAAGTCCGGCGCCTCGCACTTGCCCGTCTCGTGGATGTGGAAGGCGTGCTCGCCCGCGGGCAGGTTCATCAGCGTGCCCTTCACCAGCACGCCCTTGGGGGCCTGCTCCATCGTCACCTCGCCCACGTCCTTGCCCTGGGCGTCCTTCAGCATCGCCTTCACCGTCTCGCCCTTCTTGATGGCGGGCTTCGCGCCCGCGTCCGCGGGGGCCGGCGTCCCGGCGTCCTGGGCCAGGGCGGGCGTGGTGAACAGCGCGGCAGCGACAAGCAGGGGACGAATCGTCATGGTTTCAAAGACTCCTGGAATGGGTAACGCAGCGGCGCTGGACACTACCCACCCGCCGCGTCCTTCGCAGGAGAATGTCCACCCCCGCATGCGTCCGGTGATGGGGAGTCATCACTCCGGCAGCGGGCCCTCCAGCGGCACCGGCACCACCCGGGACGCTCCGAACGCGGGGGCCCAGACGCGCTGCACCTGCGTCCCGTTCAGGAAGCGCATCACCGCGCGGAACGCCGCCTCCGGCCCGCCCAGGCCTTCCGCCCAGGCGCTGCCCCGGGGTGACAGGTTCGGCACCAGCGGGCCTAGGGACTCGCGGGACCTGGCGCCCCGGGTGATGCCCAGGCCTTCGTCCCGGAGCCTCTGAGGGACGTACAGCGGCGCGAACCGCGCGTGGCGGTGGTCGTGCACGCAGCCGGGCTCCTCCAGCAGCGCCGCGGACAGGGGCAGCTCGCGCACGTTGAACAGGAGCTTCACCGCCTCCTCGTGCGGATCATACGGACCGCGCAGCCGGTGGTCTCCCCGGGGAATCAGCCGCCGGTCCAGGTAGCAGAACGCCTTCGCCTCTGGAGGCACCGCGCCCCGGTGCCTCGCGCCGCCGTAGCGGAAGAACGGGCGCACGTGGCTTGTGTCCACCTCCAGCGCGGGCCCGTGCTTCAGCGCGCGCAGCTTGGGCAGCAGCGCGGGCTCCAGGCCGTGCTCCCGCGCGAAGTCCTCCAGCGTGTCCTGCGTCGCGGCGCAGAAGGCCCGGAGGCGCGCGAGCAGCCGCTCCCGGTCCGCGTCCACCAGCAGCTCGTCGAAGCGCGTCTTCACCCCGGGCAGGCTCACCGGGATGAGCGTGGTGAGCAGCTCGCCCCGCGCCCGCCAGTCCGCGTCCAGCGCGGCGGCTTCCTGCGCGATGGGGGAGAGCCGCCACTCGGGAGCCTCGGGTGTGAAGCACTGGCCCACGCCCTTGTGCTCGTAGCGGGGCGCGGAGGCGTTGGCGTCAGAGCGCGACGTCCACACCGTGATGCACGTGCGCACCTGCGTGCCCGTGAAGATGCCCGGGCCCAGGTCCACCACCTCGCGCAGGTGGAGCGCTTGCAGCAGCGCGTGGCGCAGCGGCGCGTAGATGAACGACTCCAGCAGGCTCGCGGGCGTGATGAAGGCCAGCACTCCCGGCCGGGCCGTCAGCCGCTTCATGGCGACGAGGAGGAAGAACGCGAAGTCATCCCGGAGGCTCGTGCCCGGCGGCATCTCCAGCGGCACCAGGGCGCGCAGCCTCGCGTAGCAGGCCGCGTCCTTCAGCACCGCGGACGTGCCGTTGTAGGGCGGGTTGCCCACCCATAGCTCCGCGTGCCCCTCCGGCGTCTGTGCGAGCAGCGGCTCCAGCCCGCTCCGGAGCGCATCCCCCACGCGCACGTCCGCGCCCGGCACGCGGGCCTGGCACAGGCGGGCGACGCCTTCATCCAGCTCCAGGCCGCACAGCCTCGCGTCCGGACGGTGCCGCGCGGCGGCGGCGAGGAAGGCCCCCGCGCCACAGGCCGGATCCACCACGGTGAGCGGCCCGTCTCCCAGGTGTGACAGCGCCAGCGCGAGCGTGCGCTCCACGATGGGCGCGGGCGTGTAGAACGCGCCCACCGCCTTGCGGTTGATGCCGGGGAACTGGTGGACCAGCCGTTCCTCGTCCAGCTCGGGCGTGTCGATGGCGCGGGCCATGCCGGGCCATCCTAGACAGATTCACCCGGGGGGCTGCGAGGGGGCCCAGTCCAATGCCGTGCCGCAGCGTTTGCAAAAGCTCGCATCCAGGTCATGACCCTGTGCGCCACAACCCGGGCACGCCTGGGTATCCACCGCCTGACGCGTGGCGGCAGCGAGCTCCACCGACACGATGCCCGTGGGCACCGCGATGATGCCGTAGCCCATCACCATCAGGATGGACGCGAGGAACTGCCCCGTCACCGTCTTGGGCGTGATGTCCCCGAAGCCCACCGTCGTCATCGTCACGATGGCCCAGTACATGGAGCGGGGGATGCTGTCGAAGCCGTTCTCCTCGCCCTCCACCATGTACATGACCGCGCCCATGATGACGTCGATGCTCAACACGGTGCCCAGGAAGACGATGATCTTGGGGCGGCTCGCGCGCAGCGCCGTGAGCAGCACCTCCGCCTGACCCAGGAGGTGCCCCAGCTTGAGGATGCGGAAGACGCGCAAGAGGCGCAGCACGCGGATGACCAGCAGCGTCTGCGCCCCCGGTAGCAACACGCTCAGGAACGACGGCAGCAGCGCCATCAGGTCCACGATGCCGAAGAAGCTGCGCGCGTAGTGCAGCGGCTGGCGCACCGCGACGAGCCGCAGCACGTACTCCAGCGCGAACAGCACCGTGAAGACCCATTCGGCCACGTGCAGCGCGTGGGCATGCTCCGCGCGCACCTGCGCGACGCTCTCCAGCATCACCGCCACCACGCTGAACACGATGGCCCAGAGCAGGGCGATGTCGAACGCCCTCCCCGCCGGGGTGTCCGCTTCGAAGATGATCGTGTGCAGGCGGGCGCGGAAGCCGCTCGGGGGGCTCTGTTCGGAGGGACGGTCCACAGGCCGCGCAGCTTAGGCGCAATCCTTCGCGGAACGTTCAACAGCGTCCCTGCCCCCTGGACCGGCGGCGGGCTTGCCAGGGGCGGTTGCCGGTCCGACGTTCCTGGCGGTCCTGTCCAAGGGGCGGAGCGGCTCCGGCGAATGATGCGAATCCTCGACGGCATCCCCGTGCGGCTGCTCGCCCTGCTGGTGATGGGCCTGCTCTTCCTGTGCCTGGAGGCCGGCCACCGGCTCAGCCACCGGAAGCCGGGCCTCGGTGACGTGTCGGCGCTCCAGGCGTCGGTGCTCGGCTTGGTGGCGCTGCTGCTGGCCTTCTCCTTCTCCATGGCCTCGGACCGGTACTCGATGCGCCGCGCCCTCGTGGTGAAGGAGTCGAACGCCATTGGCACGCTCTACCTGCGCCTCGGCTTCCTTCCGGAGCCCTCGCGCGGCGAGATGCGCGCCTGGCTGCGCCGCTACACCGACCTCCGCCTGGAGGGACACGCCGCCGCGAATGAACCGGACGTCTTCGCGAGGAAGCTCCAGGAGTCGGACTCGCTCCAGACGGAGCTCTGGACCCGGCTGGAGGCGCTGGCGCCCCGGATGGAGGCCCCCGTGCTCATCCTCCTCACCCAGGCGATGAACGACGTGTTCGACGTTGGCGACGAGCGCCTGGCGGCGGCCCGCAACCACATCCCGACCTCCATCCTCGGCTTGCTGCTCGTCGGGATGCTCGGCGCTGGCGTGCTCCTGGGGTACCGGCCGGAGGCGCACGTGCGCGGGTTCCTCTCCTGGGTCCTGTTCGTGGTCATCCTGACCGCCGTGACGTTCACTCTTCTGGACCTGGACTTCCCCACGCGAGGACGCATCCGCGTGGACCAGGAGCCGCTGCGGTCGCTCCAGGAACACCAGCGCGCCCATCCCTGAACCGGGTCCAGGCAATCGGCGGGAGGGTCGTCCGTTCAGGGGACATGCGCACCCTGAAAGACACCGTCTCCTGCTCCCTGTTGGGCCTGTCGCTCACGGCCCTCCCCGCCGCCGCGGGCGAAGCGCCCACCCCCCAGGCGGTCATGCGCGAAGCCCGCCGCAGCGTGCTCACGGATGGCATCGAGAAGGCCGAGGCCGTGCGCATCGGAGGCATCGACCAGTGGATTTCGGTGCGCGGGCGCCACAAGGACAACCCGCTGCTGCTCTTCCTGCACGGCGGGCCGGGCTTCACCGCGCTGCCCACCGCGTACTTCTACCAGGGCGAATGGGAGGAGTACTTCACCGTCGCGCACTGGGACCAGCGGGGCGCGGGGAAGACGTATGCGCTCACCCCGGCCGACAAGGTGAAGCCCACGATGACGGTGGACCGCATGGTCGCGGACGCGGAGGAGGTCGTCGCGTACCTGCGCAAGACGTACGGCAAGAAGCGCATCGTGCTCGTGGGCCACAGCTGGGGCAGCTTGCTGGGCGTGAAGCTCGTCCAGAAGCACCCGGACTGGTTCGACGCGTACGTGGGCATCGGTCAGGGATTGGACGTGCCGAGGAACGAGGTCCTGGGCTACGAGGCCACGCTCGCCGCGGCGAAGGCGGATGGCAACAAGAAGGCCATCGCGGACCTGGAGTCCATCGCTCCGTTTCCGGACCCCAAGGACCCCGCGCGCACGCTGGCCAACCTGCACAAGGAGCGCCGCTGGCGCTCGCACTACGAGGCCCACGGCTGGCGCGCGCCGGACTGGCACGGCGCCCAGGTCTGGCGCTACAGCCCGGACGTCACCGACAAGGACATGGACGCGCGCGACGCGGGCCTGGACCTGAGCCTCGAGAGGTTCTGGGGGCCCATCTCCCAGATGAACCTCACGAAGGCCAACCGCTTCGCCGTGCCCGTCGTCTTCTTCCACGGCCGGCACGACCGCACCGTGTCCGCGCAGCTCCTGGAGGCCTGGTTCCCCACCGTCCAGGCCCCGTCGAAGAAGCTCGTCTGGTTCGAGGACTCCGCGCACATGGTGCACGAGGAGGAGCCCGGCAAGGTGCTCGTGCACCTGGTGAACGACGTGCTCCCGCTCACGCGCGGGAAGTAGCGACGGAAAAAGAAAGGCGGAACCCGAGCCCCTTTGGAAACTCCCGGGTTCCGCCCTGTCCTCCACGCCGAGGAAGAAACCGTGAAGGACGGCCGAGCAGCCTCAAATCTTTTGCGGAACCTCCGGGAGGCCCGTGGGCACCGGCGCCGGCACCGGAGGCGGCGCCACCCCCGCGCCCACGTGCATGCGGTGCTCCACCTCCGCGAACCGCGCGGACGCCTCCGCCTCCGGCGCCAGCAGCGACACCACCCAGCCCACGATGAAGGACAGCGGGATGGTGACGATGCCCGGGTTCTTCAGCGGGAAGAGGGCGGACGCGTTGCCGAGCAGCTCCACCTGCACCGTGGGCGACAGGAAGATGAGCAGCACCGCGCTGATGGACCCGGTGAGCATGCTGGCCACCGCGCCCTTGGTGGTGAAGTTCCTCCACAGCATGGACAGGAGCAGCGCGGGGAAGTTCGCGCTCGCCGCGATGGCGAACGCCAGGCCCACCATGAAGGCCACGTTCTGGTTCTTGAAGACGACGCCCAGGATGATGGCCAGGATGCCCAGCGCGAGGCTGGCGATGCGCGCCACCTTGAGCTGCTCCGCCTCCGGCGCGTGCCCCTTGCGCACCACGCTGGACCACAGGTCGTGGGACAGCGCCGCCGCGCCCGACAGCGTCAGGCCCGCCACCACCGCGAGGATGGTGGCGAACGACACCGCGGAGATGAAGCCCAGGAAGCCCGTGCCGCCCACCACCTCCGCCAGCATGGGCGCCGCCATGTTGCCGCCCTTGTCCACGCTCACGATGGCCTGACGGCCCACCAGCACGGACGCGCCGAAGCCCAGGATGAACGTCACCAGGTAGAAGAAGCCGATGAGGCCCGTGGCGTAGAACACGCTGGTGCGCGCCGCCTTCGCGTTGGGCACCGTGTAGAAGCGCATCAGGATGTGCGGCAGGCCCGCCGTGCCGAACATCAGCGCCAGGCCCAGGGAGAGGGTCTCCAGCGGGTTGGACACCAGCTTGCCCGGCGCCAGCGCCTCCGGCCCGTAGCGGTTCACCGCCTCGCTGAAGAGCGCCGCGGGGCTGAAGCCGAACTGGTACAGCACCGAGATGGCCAGCGCCGTCGCGCCGCCCAGCAGCAGCACCGCCTTGACGATCTGCACCCACGTGGTGGCGATCATCCCGCCGAAGAGCACGTAGAGGATCATCACCGCGCCCACGATGACGACGGCCGTCTCATAGGAGAGGCCGAACAGCAGGCGGATGAGGTTGCCCGCGCCCACCATCTGGGCAATCAGGTAGAAGACGACGACGGTGAGCGTGCCCACCGCGGCGGACAGCCGCACCGGGGTCTGCTTCAGGCGGTAGGCCACCACGTCCGCGAAGGTGTACTTGCCCAGGTTGCGCAGGGGCTCCGCGATGAGGAAGGTCACCACGGGCCAGCCCACCAGCCAGCCCACGGAGTAGATGAGCCCGTCGAAGCCGGACGTGGCCACGAGCCCCGCGATGCCCAGGAAGCTGGCGGCGCTCATGAAGTCGCCCGCCAGCGCGAAGCCGTTCTGTCCGGCGCTGATGCCGCCCCCGGCGGCGAAGAACTCCGACGTCGTCTTGGTCTTGCGCGCCGCCCAGTATGTGATGGCCAGCGTGATGCTGACGAAGAGGAGGAAGAAGACGATGGCCGTGGTGTTGGGCTGGCCAATCCGAGTGCCCGCGGTCGTGGGATTCATGGTTGGCCTTTCAGCGGCGCAGCTCGTCGAGGGCGCTGTCGTACTTGCGGTTGGCCCAGCTCATGTAGACGCCCGTCAGCACCCAGGCGAAGAGGATGGTGAGCGCCCCCAGCACGATGCCGACGGACAGCCCCGGCACGAACTGGTGCCCCATCAGCGGCCGGTTGAAGGCCACCAGCAGGATGAAGCCCAGGTAGGCCACCAGCATCGCCACCGTGAGCGCACCCGCCACGCGCCAGCGCCGCGCGGCGAGCGCCTTCAACGCCTCGTCCTTGGAATTGCCGTACATCGGTGTTCCTCCTTGCGAAGCGTGAAAGGGACCGTGTTTCAGCGGCGGGGGGCGGGAGGCAGGCCCTTGGTGAGCAGCTCATCCAGCACCGCGGGGTCCGCGAGCGTGCTCGCGTCACCCAGGTTCTCCGTCTCTCCGCCGGCGATCTTCCGGAGCATGCGGCGGAGAATCTTTCCGGAGCGCGTCTTGGGCAGGCCCGACACCAGCACCACCCGGTCTGGCGTGGCGATGGGCCCAATCACGTGCCGCACCTGTTCGCGCAAGCTGCCCACCATCTTCTCGTCCGGGGTGCGCAGGAAGTCCGGCTTCACCGTGACGAAGGCGCACACGCCCGTGCCCTTCAGGTCATGCGGGAAGCCGACCACGGCGGCCTCGGCGACGGCCTCGTGGGCGACGAGCGCGCTCTCCACCTCGGCGGTGCCCAGGCGGTGGCCGGACACGTTGAGCACGTCGTCCACGCGGCCGGTGATCCAGTAGTAGCCGTCCTCGTCGCGGCGGCAGCCGTCGCCGGTGAAGTACAGCGGCAGGAAGCGCGCGTAGTACGTCTCCACGAAGCGGGAGTGGTGCCCGTACAGCGTGCGCGCCTGACCCGGCCACGACCGCGCGAGGCACAGGTTGCCGTTGACGCCGTTGCCTTCCAGCTTGCGGCCCTCCTCATCCACCAGCACCGGCTCCACGCCGAAGAAGGGCAGGGTGGCGCTGCCGGGCTTGCAGGGCGTCGCGCCCGGCAGCGGCGCGATGAGGATGCCGCCCGTCTCCGTCTGCCACCAGGTGTCCACCACGGGGCAGCGGCCCTCGCCCACCACGTCGTGGAACCAGCGCCAGACCTCCGGGTTGATGGGCTCGCCCACGCTGCCCAACAGGCGCAGCGACTCGCGGGACGACTTCGTGACGAAGCTGTCGCCTTCCTTGATGAGCGAGCGCAGCGCGGTGGGCGCGGTGTAGAGCGTGGTGGCCTTCAGGTCGTCCACCACCTGCCAGAGGCGGCTCGCGTCCGGCCACGTCGGCGTGGACTCGAAGAGGACCGTGGTGGTGCCGGTGGAGAGCGGGCCGTACACGAGATACGAGTGGCCCGTCACCCAGCCCACGTCCGCGGTGCAGAAGTGCACGTCGTCCGGCTGCGTGTCGAAGATGTAGCGGAACGTCGTGTTCGCGTAGACGAGGTATCCACCCGTCGTGTGCAACACGCCCTTGGGCTTCCCGGTGGAGCCGGAGGTGTAGAGGATGAACAGCGGGTCCTCCGCGTCCATCCACTCCGCGGGGCAGACGCCCCGGTGCTTCTGGACCTCCACGTCCAGCCAGTGGTCGCGCCCCTCGCGCATGGGCACTTCCTTGGGCGTGCGGCGCGCGACGAGCACGGACGCCACCTGGGACAGGCCGTCCAGGGCCTCGTCGGTGATGGCCTTGGTGGCCACGCTCTTGGGGCCGCGCGGGCCTTCATTGGCGGTGATGACGACCTTCGCGCCGGAGTCCAGCACGCGCTCGCGCAGCGAGTCCGCGGAGAAGCCCGCGAACACCACCGAGTGCACCGCGCCGATGCGCGCGCACGCCAGCAGCGAGTACACCAGCTCCGGAATCATGGGCAGGTAGATGATGACGCGGTCGCCCCTCCGCACGCCGTGCGCCTTGAGCACGTTGGCCAGGCGGTTCACGTGGTGCGCGAGGTCGCGGAAGGTGATGGTCTCGTACTCGCCGGGCGAGTTCTTGGCCCAGAGGATGGCGGCCTTGTCCGGGCGCGCCTTCGCGTGGCGGTCCACGCAGTTGACGGTGACGTTGAGCTTGCCGCCCACGAACCAGGCGAAGTCGGCGGCCTGTTCGTTCACCTCGCGGATGGACTCTGGCGGGTGGAACCAGGTGAGCTGCCGGGCCTGTTCGCCCCAGAAGGCGTCCGGGGCCTCCAGGCTCTGGCGGTAGAGGCGCTGGTACTCCTCCAGGCTCTTCACGTGCGCGGTACGGCGGAAGGCTTCCTGGGGCTGGAAGAGCGAATCCGTGTCGGTGGCCATGGGTGGAGTCCTCAGTAGAAGAGCTGGAGCTGGGCGGTGCCGGTGATGCCCGTGGGCGCATGGGCGATGTCTCCCACGCGCGACACGGCCACCTCCGTCTTCAGGTTGAAGGTGTGCTTCTGGAACCAGAGGTTGAGGCCGGGCTTGAGCGTGAGCAGGTCCGTCCGCGCCACGCGCCCGTTGAAGTACTCGCTGGAGAAGACGGGCTGGACGATGCCGATGCGGTAGCCCAGCTCCACGAAGAAGCCGGTGCCGCTGCGCGCGTTGTCGAAGCCCTGCTGCCAGGAGAAGACGTTGCTCTGGAAGACGAACTCCTGGTTGTCCCCGATGGGGATGTCCAGGAACACGTCCGCCGCCAGGGCCACCGCGTCGTGCACGCCGGAGGCGGTGGCGATGGCGCCGTACTGGTAGTCACCGCCCACGCCGAACGACAGCAGGGGCTGGTCCGTGAAGTAGATGCCGCGCAGGAACTGGTCGTACTCGTGGCCCCAGACGTTGTAGCGGGCGTGCCCCACGACGCGCGGCAGGTCGTCCGCGTTGACCGTCTGGCCGTTCTCCAGCTTCGCGCCCTCCACGCCGTTGAGGATGGCGGCGCGGTACGTCCACGGGCCCGCGAAGCCGCGCACCTGCACGCCCATGTCGCGCCACACCTTGCCCACGCCTGGCGGGTAGCGGATGAGGTCGGAGTGGTAGTCCACCGTCTGGAGCGCGATGGCGCCCTGAAGCGCGTGGTGCGACAGCGGCGCGAGGATGAAGCCCGCCTCCACCCACGTCTTGTCCGCGAACTCGTACGCGACCGTGGCGTCCTGGATGAAGAAGGCGATGCTGTAGTCGCCGTTCTTGCCGAAGTTCGGCTGGTCCGTGTCGATGAAGAACGACAGCCTCTTCGTGATGTTGCCGAAGAGGAGCAGCCGCACGCGGCGCAGGAAGAAGTCCGTCCCCACGCCGCCCGTGGGCGCGCCGTCCTTGATGAGCTGCATCTGCGGATGCAGCAGCACGTCCACGTTGAGGACCGCGTCCTCGCCCAATTGAATCTTCCCCGCCGCCGCCGGCAGCGCGGTCAGCAGGGCCGTGAGCACCAGGAACCGCGAAAGGAGATGGGGGACGGGGCGCATGGGTCCCCATCCCCTGAGCAACGCCCGTTCCACCCGGGCGCGCTCCGGGTTTCAAGACCTTGGGGGTTGGCTCGCCGCGTCAGGATGTGGCGGAAGGTGACAGGGCGTTACCCCCCGTAACGATTCGTGCACCGCGTCGTAACACCCGCCCGGGGCTCGGGGGCCGCGTCAGGCGCGGGTGCGCGGGATGCCCAGCCGCTGGCGCTTCTCCCAGAGCGTCTTGCGGCTGATGCCCAGCCGGCGCGCGAGCTCCGTCTCGCCCATGCGGTCCTGGTGCTCCATCACGAAGCGGCGGAAGTACTCCTCCATGGAGTCCGGCGAGCGTGGGTCCCCGCTCACAGGGACGGTCGGGAAGTCCGTCTCCTCCAGCGCGGGCGGGCTTCCGTCCACGCCCGGTCCGCCCGGCGGCTCCAGCGCCAGCAGGTCGGCGGTGAGGAGCGGCCCGTCCGCGAGGATGACCGCGCGCTCGATGGCGTTCTCCAATTCGCGCACGTTGCCCGGCCACGGGTGCTGCGCGATGGCCGCCAGCGCGTCCGGAGACAGCGAAGCGGGCGGGCGCCCGATGCGGCGGCTGGCCCGCTCCAGCAGGTGCCTGGCCAGCGCGGGCACGTCCTCGCCGCGCTCGCGCAGGGGCGGCAGGCGGATCTCCACGACGCGCAGGCGGAAGTAGAGGTCCTGGCGGAACAGCCCCTCCTGCACGCGGCGGGGCAGGTCGCGGTGCGTGGCAGCGAGGATGCGCACGTCCACCTTGCGCGAACGCGTGGCGCCCACCCGCCGCACCTCGCCGTCCTGGAGCATGCGCAAGAGGCGCGCCTGCGCGGGCGCGGGCAGCTCTCCAATCTCATCCAGGAAGAGCGTGCCGCCGTGCGCGGCCTCGACGAGTCCAGCGTGCGCGGCCTGCGCGCCGGTGAAGGCGCCCTTCTCGTGGCCGAACAGCTCGCTCTCCAGCAGGCCCTCGGGGATGGCGGCGCAGTTGACCGCGATGAGGGGCCCCTCCGCGCGCGGGCTCTGCGCGTGGACGGCGCGGGCCACCAGCTCCTTGCCGGTGCCGGACTCGCCCAGCACCAGCACGGTGGCGGCGGACGGGGCCACCTTGCGCACGCGCTCGAACACGTCGCGCATGGCGGGGGAGTTGCCCACCATGCCGCCGGGGGACCAGGTCTGCTCCACCTCGCGCTTGAGGGCGGCGTTCTGGCGGGTGAGGCGGCCCTCGCGCAGCACGCGCTCCACCTGGAGCAGCAGCTCGTCGTGGTCGAAGGGCTTCGCGATGTAGTCCACCGCGCCCAGCTTCATCGCGTCCACGGCGGACTTCACCGTGGCGAAGCTGGTCATGATGAGCACCGGCACGCCCGGACACAGCGCGATGATGTCCGTGCCCGGCGGCCCGGGCAGGCGCAGGTCGGAGAGGACCAGGTCGAAGGCGTCCAGCGCGTGCTCGGCCGCGGCCTCCGGTACGGCGCCGGCCTCCGCCACGTCGTGGCCCGCGCGGGTGAGCAGCCTGCGCAGCTCCGTGCGGATGATGGGTTCGTCCTCGATGACCAGGATGCGGCTCATGCGGAGGCCTCCTGCTTCAGCGTGTCCGCGCGGGGCAGGCTCAGCGTCACGCGGGTGCCGCCATCCTGGCGGGGCTCGATGCGCAGCGTGCCGCCGTGCTCGCGCACGATGCCCTCCACCAGCGGGAGTCCCAGGCCGGTGCCTTCGCCGGGCTGCTTGGTGGTGAAGAACGGCTCGAAGATGCGTTGCGACAGCTCCGGGGCGATGCCGTGCCCCCGGTCCTCCACCTGGATGCGCACCTGGTCTCCAGAGGCTTCCGCCGTCAGGTCCACGCGCGAGCCCGCGGGCGACGCGTCGATGGCGTTGGTCAAGAGGTTCACCAGCACCTGCTCCAGCCGCTGCGCGTCGCCGCGCACGTCCAGCCCGTCCGGGCTCTGGTGCGTGCACGCCACGTCGCGCGCCTTGCGAGACAGCCGGGCCAGCTGCGCGGCCTCCGCGAGCAGCGGGCCCACCGCCACGCGCGTGAAGGGCCGGGACTCGCCGCCGACCGTGCCCGAGTGGCCGAAGCCCACCAGCGCCCGGACGATGGCGTCGATGCGGCGGCACTGCTGGAGGATGAGCCCCACGCGCTCGCGCACGGCCTCCGGGTCCTCCAGCTCATATTTGAGGTTCTGGCTGATGCTGGCGATGGCGGTGAGCGGGTTGCCAATCTCATGCGCCACGCCCGCGGCCACCCGGCCCAGCGACGCGAGCCGGTCCTGGTGCGCGAGCCGCGCGTCCACCGCCTTGCGCTCCGTCCAGTCCTCCACCAGGAACGTGATGCCCGTCTCTTCGCCGCGGGTGTCGTCCGAAGGCGCCAGCCGCGAGCGGTGCAGACGCAGCAGGCGCTGCTTGCCGCCCACGGTCACGCGCACCTCGTCGTCGCCGCCAGGGGCCCGCGCGAGCTCCGCGAACAGCGGCCCCCAGGGCTCCGGCAGGCGCGCGAGCGGCACGCCCCGCGCGGAGTCCATGGGCACGCCCGACAGCGCCTCCAGCGCGGCGTTCCAGAGGACGACCTCTCCGTCAGGCCCCATGGCGCACACGCCCAGGGGCAGGTCCTCCAGGATGCGGTAGAGGTAGCGGCGCACGACCTCCAGCTCGCGCAGGGGGCCGCGCATGTCACGCGCGTCGCGCAGCCGCTCCTCCACGAAGCGCAGTTGATCCGCCAGGGCCGTGCGCGCGCCGGGGTCCAGCCGCAGCGCTTCGCCCACCGCGAGCCGCGCGAGCACCGGGCCGATGAGGCCGGACAGGTTGCGCTCCACGCCGTCGCGCAGGCGGCGCAGCTCCGCGGGCCGGCGCTCGTCGGGGGCCAGGTCCAGCGCCTCGCGCGCGCGGTCCACCTCCGCGGCGGCCACCTGCGCGCCCAGCACGGGCTCCAGCTGCCGGCGGAACTCGTCCGGGGAGCTGGCCGCCACGCTGCCCTTCGCGAGCCCCGGCGCCTGGCGCGTGCACACCCGCGCGGCCTCCTGCTCCTCCACGGACTGGCGCGTGACGAGCGACACCGCCACGAAGCACAGCGCGTTGAGGGCCAGCGAGGTGAAGGTGGCGAAGCCCCAGGGTTCCTCCGCGCCGAAGCCCAGGTTCACGGAGACCTGGTTGGTCCACGCCACCAGTGACGGCGGCTCCCACAGCGGGGCCAGCAGCGTGAGGGCCCACGTCGCGCCGCCCGCGAGCAGCCCCGCGAGCAGCCCCGCGCGCGTGGCCTTGGGCCACATCAAGAGCCCGAGCACGCCCGGCGCGAACTGCGCGGTGGCCACGAAGGACACGAGCCCCAGGTCCACCAGCCCCGTCGTCCGCGCGTTCAGCAGCCGGTAGAAGCCGTAGCCCGCGAGGATGATGGCGGCGATGAGCACGCGCCGGGCCCACAACAACCACCCGTAGAGGTCGTCCCGTCCGCGCGTGGTGCCCAGCGGCAGCACCAGGTGCGTCAGGCACATGGGCGCGAGCGCGAGCGTGGTGACGATGACCATGGCGCTCGCCGCGGACACGCCGCCCAGGAAGGCGATGAGGGCCAGCAGCGGGGCGCCCTGGGTGATGGGCACGGAGAGGACGTGGAAGTCCGCGGGCCAGGGCAGGCCCAGCGCCTCGCCGGACCACAGCAGCACGGGCACCGCCGCGTTGATGAGCAGCATCAACAGCGGGAAGGCCCACGCGACGGTGGCCAGCCCGTCGCGCTCGGGCGCCTCCGTGAAGGCCACGTGGTACTGCCGGGGCGTGAGGAACGCGGCGATGGTGGAGAGCACCAGCAGCGGCGCCCAGGACGCGTCGCGCGCGGGGCGCTGGAGCGCCTCCACCGCTTCGGGGTGGCGGGTGAGCCAGTCATCGAGCCCGCCCACGCCGCCGAAGACGGACACCACGCACCAGCCCGCGACGATGAGCAGCGCCAGCAGCTTCACGCCGGACTCGAAGGCGATGGCCAGCATCAGCCCTTCGTGCCGCTCGCGCGGGGCGGGGTGGCGGGCGCCGAAGAGGAGCGAGAAGACGATGAGCACGCCGCAGAAGCCGGGACCCACCAGCGCCGGGGACGCCGCGGGGCTCAAGAGGCGCGCGGACTCCACGACGGCGCGAATCTGGAGCGCCAGGTAGGGCAGGCTGCCCGCCAGCGCGAACAGCGTCACCGCCGTGCCCGTCACCTGGCCGGGGTAGCGGAAGGCGAGCAGGTCCGCGAGCGAGGTGAGCTGCTGCTCGCGCGTCAGCCGCAGCAGCGGACGCCACAGCACGGGGGCGAGCAGGCACGCGAGCGTGAGGCCCAGGTAGATGCCCAGGTAGCGGAAGCCATGGCGGGCCGCGTAGCCCACGCTGCCGAAGTAGGACCAGGACGTGGCGTACACGCCCAGGGCCAGCGCGTACGTGAGCGGGTGCTGGGTGATGCGAGGGGAGATGCGGCCCCGCTCCGCCGCGTAGGCCACCAGGAACAGCACGCCCAGGTAGGCCACGGAGGCGATGACGAGCGGGCCCGGCCCCAGCGTCATGGGCGCGGGCTCCGGTGCGCCACCCACCCGCCCAGGGCGATGACGCCCAGCCACACGATGAAGGGAAGCGACGCGGGAGCCCCTTCGGCCAGCCACAGCCGGCGCAGCGGCGAGCCGAACAGCAGCACCGCCACGGCGAACACCAGCAGCGACGGCATGGCGGGAGGGTCCGCGGGGGGCCGCGACATGGCGTGAAGGATAGCAGCCCTGTCAGGGCGCGAGGGGCGCCGTGATAAGCCGGCGGGCCATGGCTCCCCCGGACGTACCCCCGTTCTCCGAACTGCCCCAGTTCACGCTGGACCGTGAATCGCTGCGCCTGCTCCCCGAGTCCTTCTGCCGCCGCCTGGGCGTCGCGGTGATGGGCAAGGTGGACGCGGCCCACGACACGGAGGCCGTGACGGTGGCGATGCTGGACCCGGAGGATGAGTCCGTGCGCAGCCGCATCGCGGACTTCCTGCGCCGGCCGGTGCGTCCGGTGCGGCTCAACCGCTACGAAATCGACTCGGCATTGGAGGTGGGCTTCGGCGCGGGGGAGAACGCGTCGGTGGACGTGGTGCTGAAGGCGGGCAGGGAGCTGTCCCCACGGCCCACGGCGGTGGAGCTGGTGAACCACGTGCTCGCGGTGGCGGTGACGCAGAACGCGTCCGACATCCACCTGGAGAGCTACACGGACGACGTGGACCTGCGCTACCGCGTCGACGGCATCCTCCACCAGACGTACACGGACATCTCCCCGGACTCGCTGCCGGAGGTGGTGAGCCGCATCAAGGTGATGGCGGGGCTGGACATCGCGGAGAAGCGGAGGCCCCAGGACGGCCGCCTGCGGGCGCTCTACGAGGGGGAGGCCGGGCGGAAGTTCGTGGACTTCCGCGTGAGCGTGGTGCCCTCGCCCGCGGGCGAGGACGTGGTCATCCGCCTGCTCGACGCCACGCTGGGCCTGGTGCCGGTGGAGAAGTTGGGGATGACGCCGGAGCTGCAGGCCACGGTGCTGCGGCTCTTGGGCAACCCGGAGGGGCTGGTGCTGGTGACGGGCCCCACGGGCAGCGGGAAGACGACGACGCTGTACGCGGCGCTGGCGCGGCTCAACGACGGGCGCAAGAAGATCATCACCGCGGAGGACCCCATTGAATACGTGGTCCCCAAGGTGAACCAGAAGCAGGTGTCGCCGCAGATGCCGCACCTGACGCTGCTGCGCGCGCTCTTGCGGCAGGACCCCAACGTGATGCTGGTGGGGGAGATTCGAGACCTGGAGACGGGCAGCACCGCGCTGATGGCGGCGTCCACGGGGCACGTGGTGCTGGGCACGCTGCACACGGCGGATGCCATTGGCGCGGTGAGCCGCCTGCGCGGGTTGAAGCTGGAGGACGGCGACATCGCGGAGGCGCTGCTCGCGGTGCTGGCGCAGCGGCTGGTGCGGCGCATCTGCCCGGAGTGCTCCGCGCCCACGACGCCCACGGCGGATCAGCTGGCGCTCTTGGGGCCGCTGCTGGACGGCGTGCAGCCCCGGGCCGGGCATGGCTGCGAGGCGTGCCGCCACACCGGGTTCAAGGGGCGCGTGGGCCTCTTCGAGCTGCTGGTGGTGGACCCGGAGCTGCAACTGCTCATCGCCACCGGGACGCCGGGCGTCCAGCTGCGCCGGCACGCCCGGGCGCGGGGCTTCCGCACGCTGGTGGAGGACGCGCTGGCGAAGGTGGCGGCCGGGGTCACCACGCTGCACGAGCTGACGCGCGTGGTGCCCTACCGCTACATCCTCACGGCTCGGGAGGAGCGCCAGCTCCCGGCTCGGGAGGAGCGCCAGGCTCCGGGGTGACGTCCGGGCCCGGGGGCAGCATCACGGTGAAGGTCGAGCCCTCGCCGAGGGTGCTGCGCACCTGCACGATGCCGCCGTGGGCCTCGATGATCTGCTGGGTGATGAAGAGCCCCAGCCCCAGGCCGCCGTAGTTGCGTTCGGAGACGGCGCGCACGAAGCGCTCGAAGACGCGCGCCTGGTCCTCGAGCGGGATGCCGATGCCTTCGTCCTTCACGCTCAGCACGGCCAGCCCGGCGTCCATGCGCACGCGGAGGTGGATGGGCTTGCCCGCGCCGTACTTGAGCGCGTTGGTGAGCAGGTTGGTGATGACCTGATCCACCCGCGCCCGGTCCCAGCGGCCCATGATGGGTGTTGCGGCCTCCAGCGTGACGGTGCACCCGACCTGCGCGGACTGGGGCGCGTAGCGGGTCACCACGTCCCGCGCGAGCGAGGCCAGGTCCATGGGCGCCCGGTCCAGCCGCAGCTGGCCCATGCTGATGCGCGACACGTCCAGCAGGTCCTCGATGAGGTCCGACAGCTTGCGCACCTGGCGGCGGGCCACCTCCAGGTCGCGGGCGATGCGCTCCACGGGCAGGGTGGCGGAAGGGTGGTTCTCCACGGTGCGCAGCAGGGCCGTGAGCTTGAGCTGGAGCGGGGTGAGCGGCGTCTTCAGCTCGTGCGAGGCGACAGAGAGGAACTCGTCGCGGGCGCGCACGGCGTCGCGGAGCATCTCCAGCTCGCGCCGCTCCTGGTGCTGTTTGCGCTGGGTGATGTCGCGCGTCACCTTGGCGAAGCCGCGGAGCTTGCCTGACGGGTCGTGCAGCGCGGTGATGACGACGCTGGCCCAGAAGAGGCTGCCGTCCTTGCGGACGCGCCACGCCTCCTCCTCGAAGTGGCCCTCCCGGGTGGCCACCTGGAGGGCGTACCAGGGCTTGCCCCGGGCCACGTCCTCCGGGGGGAAGAAGCGGCTGAAGTGCTGGCCGATGATCTCCTCGGCCTTGTACTGCTTGAAGCGCTCGGCGCCGGCGTTCCAGGTGGAGACGCGGCCATCGGGGTCCAGCATGTAGATGGCGTAGTCCTGGATGTGCTCGACGAGCAGGCGGAAGCGCTCCTCGCTCTGCAGCAGCTGCTCCTGGGCGAGCTTGCGCTCGGTGAAGTCCCGCGTCACCTGGCCGTAGCCCACGAGCTGGCCCTGGGTGTCGCGCATCGCGGTGATGACGACGTTGGCCCAGAAGAGGCTGTGGTCCTTGCGGACGCGCCAGCCCTCCTCCTCGAGGCGGCCCTCGCGGTTGACGGTGTCCAGGTCCTGCTGGGGCTTGCCCTGGGTGATGTCCTCGGGCGGGTAGAAGCGGCTGAAGTGCTGGCCGAGGATCTCCTCGGACCGGTAGCCCTTGATGCGTTCGGCGCCGGTGTTCCAGCTCACGATGCTGCCTGCTGGATCCAACGTCAGGATGGCGTAGTCCTTCACGCTGTCGATGAACAGGCGCAGCTGCGCGCCCATGTCTCGAGCCGCGCTGGGGGTCGCATAGGCGATGTCGCCACCGCTGGCGGACGAGGGAGGCTGGCTGTCGTCCAGGGGACTTCTCATGGCCGCTCCAGCGTAACGCACGGTGCGGGGGCAGCGGTGAGGAACAGCAGGGTGGATCCATCCACCATCCAACCCTGCCGGCCCACCGGGCTTCCGAGCAGAGCGGAAGCTCACACCCTGCGTGGAGAACCCGTCGGTTTTCGGGTTCCGCATTGGTCCCAGGTCCAATGCGGCGTCCGGGTGGCTCTCGACGGAGCGGGCTAGGGCTTGAGGTGGTCGTAGCTCAGGAAGACGACGCCGCAGTCGAGCGTGCGCGTGCCCGTGAGGCGCAGGCGGTGGGGCGCGTAGCCCGCTTCGACGAGACGGATGCCCTGGCCCACGATGACGGGGTTGACCTTGATGATGAACGCGTCGATTTCGGGAAGCAGCTCGGCCGCGAGCGCGCCGCCGCCGCACAGCCAGATGCCCAGGCCGTCGCGGGCCTTCAGCTCGCGCACGGTGGCGAGCGGCGTGCTGGAGAGATTGACGCCGGGGTCGGGGCTCTTCGTGAGGGTGCGGGAGAAGACGTAGTGTTCGAGGTGCGGGTACGCGTTGGTGACGCCCGCGTCCAGACCGACCTGATAGGTGTTGCGGCCCTCCAGCACGGTGTCGAAGTGCTTGCCCGGGCCGGTGATGCCCTTGAACGCGCGGTAGCCGGCGGGGAGCGTCTCCGGGTACTCGGCGGCGATGGCGTCGAAGTAGTCCTGCTCCGTGCTGAAGTAGTCGTACGCGCCGGTGGGCGAGGCGATGAAGCCGTCGAGCGAGGTGGCGACGTAATAGGTCAGTTTCCGCATGGGCGTGCTTCCTCCTGACGCGAGGGCTTAGCACGGGTATGCGGACGCGCCTGTTAGAACGACGGCGTCGGTTGTCTGCACGGCAATCACAGAGGAAGGAGTGCCATGAGATTCCTGTGGGTGCTGGGAGGAACGGTGCTGGGCTCGGCCCTGACGCTCATCGCCGGGGGCGCGCTGTGGCTGCATGAAACGGGGCCCACGCGAGCGGGGATTGAAGTGCGCGTGGAGAACCGCACCGGCCAGGACGTGCGCGAGCTGCGCATCGAGCACGACCGCGGCCAGGTCATCTACCGCGCGATGGGCAAGGGGGACACGGTGGCCCTGACCTATCCCGTCCGGGGTGAGTCGTCGTACAGCCTCATCGCCGTGTTGGAGGACGGCCGGGAGTTGCGAGGCGGCGCGGGCTACATCGAGCGTGGGGCCCGGACGCGGGAGGTGCTGGAGCCGGAGCGGGTGGTCTCGTCGGATCCGTGAGCCGGGGAGGGCACATGAAGCTCTGGGCAATGGCCGTGCTGCTGTGGCTGACAGCAGGCTGCGCGACGACGCGCGTGGTGAACCTGGACACGGGGCGGGGCCAGCCCATCGCCTATACGCCGGTGGAAACGAAGCCGGTCCGGATTGACGAGGAGGCGTTCAAGGACGCGGTCACGCAGCTCGTGCTGGAGCTGAATCGTCGTCGCGATGACGGCGCTGGGTGGCAGGAACGCGATGGCCGCGCAGGCGCCCCGGATGCCGGGCTTCCCGCAGGCTGCGCTGAGGGCGGAGGTGGAGGGTGGGTTCCAGCTGTCGCGTGCACTGGCCGGTGAGGTCCGGTCCATCTCCGTGTCGTCAGCGGGAGTGCTCAACGTCACGTTGGCGCCCACCGCCGTGGCGGCCGTCGCCATGGGGCCCGGGGGCGGAGGGATTCAGGGGGACCCCGAGGGCGATGTTCATCACATCTGCACGGACAAGAACGAGGTGTCGGAGCAATCAGGTGGTCCCTGGACGCCCATCTTCGAAGACATCTTCCAGTCCGCCGGAATGAAACTCTCCGACGCCGCGAATCAGGTGCGTATCCAGGGACATCGGGGACCGCATCCCCGCGAGTACCACGCAGAGGTCCTGCGCCGGCTCCGGCGTGCCATGCTGGGATGCCAGGACGCCGGGCAATGCCGTGCCGCATTGATTGACGAACTGGCTAAGGTTGCGAAAGAGCTCGTGACTGCTGGGACCAAGCTGCGGAAGCTCATCACGAAGAACCCCGAGGGGTGAGCCACCATGCCGCGACACTTCTTCGAACTCGACATCGACATTGATGCACCAGGCCGCTGGTATCTGCGGGAGCCCACTGATTTGGATGGGAAGCCTGTCCCGGACATCTGGACGTTCGTGTCCGGGAAGACCGTCACGGACCCTGGACCTCTACGTGTGCCGCTGTCTCGGCCCGGGAGTCCGCTGGACTTCGACAAGACGACAGTGGCTGGAACGCCCATCGTCAGTGGGCGCATCGCGTCTGTATTCCGCGCGCTGGCATCAAACGACGTGCAGCTCTTTCCAGTAGAAGTCCAGGGACAGGCCGAGCCGTTCTACCTGCTCAACGTGATGCGCGTAATTCGTTGCATCGACGATGCCGCTTGTGAAGAGGCCCGGCTCTGGACACCCGAGGATGGTCGTCCTGACAAGGTAGGGGAGTACCACGTCGTTTCCGGCTTGCGCATCGATACAACGAAGGTGAGCAACGCCGCCGTCTTCCGGCCCTGGGGCTATCTGTTGCCCATCATCGTCGATGGCCAGCTCAAAGATGCACTGGAACAGACCGGCATCGTGGGAGGGCAGTTCGTTGAAGTGTAGAGCCTGGGCGCATGGAACTTCGCCCCGCTGTCTCCTGGGCGTGAGCCGCTTCAATTCCGTCACCGCAGCGGGTGGTTTTGCCGGAGCCGTCTGGTACGGGCCTTGCTCTCTCCTGGCGTGCCCCCCCGCACCAGGAGCATGTGCCTCATGAAGAAGCAGACGCAGGCAGCGACGACCCGGCTCATCCTCGATGGAGAGGCCTTCTTCGGCACCATCCATGACGCGCTGGACGCCGTCGAGCAGTCCGAGCCCTCCCCCGACACCTATGTGCGGCTGGCCTTCTGGGAGATCGAGCACGAGCTGCTGCTCGTCCGCGCCCCCGAGGAGGTCACCCTCGCGGAGAAGCTCAGGGCGGTCGCGGACGCGGGCCACCGGGTGCAGCTCATCATGTGGTGCCCGGCCCGGCTGGACATCCGCGTCCAGAAGGGACAGCTGAGCGAGAACGTCTACAACACCAACCTGGAGACCGCGAGGCAGCTGGGGGGCTACGTCGGGCAGGACGACAGCGGGGGCTCCATCGAGGTCCTGATGGAGATCTACAACGGGTGGAACGGCTCGTCGGTCCACCAGAAGATGGTCCTGTGGTCCATCCAGGGTCGGCTGCACGCGCTGATTGGCGGCATCAACCTGGCCGGCTTCTACTGGGACAACGAGGCCCACGAAGGGTGCTTCGAAGGCGGCATGGGCGGGGTCCCGCTGGGCGACACGGTGCACGACTCCGTCCTCCAACTGGATGGCCCCGCGGCCGTCGTCGTCGAGGAGGAGTGGCTCCGGCGCTGGAAGAAGCGGTATTACACGACGCAGCTGACGGGCAACCAGGGCCCCGGGACGACGCCCATCTCCGATCCCACGGACTACGAGCGCCAGCCCAGGGCGCGGGTGCGGGACCAGCCGCGCGGACGCGAGGACGTGGTCATCGCGACGACCAGCTCGGAGAGCTACCTCGGGCGCGCCACCGACATCCAGTCGCTGCTCGTCGAGCGGATCCGCCGCGCGCGGGACTACATCTACTTCGAGGGCTTCATCTTCAGCGACCCGACCCTCGTCGCGGAGCTCGCCGCGCGCCTGCGGGCCCCGAACCCGCCCCTCGTCATCATCATGGTGCCGATGCCGTACGAGGAGAATCCCTTCCCCTTCGACTACCTGAATTACATCTCCTTCGCCAAGCTGGCGCTGGCGAGCTGCGACGCGGTCACCGCGAAGGGCCGCACCGTGGCGCGGCAGGACTGCTCCCGCTGGAAGGTGAACGAGAGCCTGAACGCCTGGAGCACCCTGCGCAGCGTGACCTCCACCGTCACCAATCGCTGGATGGAGAAAGACAGCTTCACCTGTCAGCCCCGGAACGGGGCGGAGCTCAGCTGCCCGCTGCTGCAGATCGAGGGGTTCCAGGGGGGCGTCCGGCTCTATTCGCCCGTCCGGCGGCCGGATTCGCGCAGCGAGGAGACGGCCATCTACATCCACTCCAAGCTGGCGCTCTTCGACGACGACGTGGCCGTGGTGGGCTCCGCGAACTTCTCCTACCGGAGCATGGTCTACGACGGCGAGCTGAGCGCCTTCGTCCATGGGGATGGCGCCAGGCGGATCCGGGAGACGCTCTTCCGCCACTACAACATGCGCACGCCCGCGCAGTGGGACGCCGACGCGGTGGACGATGTCGGGGACCTCCGGGTGCGGCGCACGGGCGTGCTGCGCCTGGAGCTGGAGCACTTCGACCGGCGGATCCCCTCCGTCAAGGACCCCGCCTACAAGTGGGCCAATCACACCTTCTTCTGAGCCGCGTCCCGCCGCCTCGCGTCCCCCGGACGCGAGGCCCGGCTCAGGGGACCGGGCGAACCCAGGGGTGGCTCAGGAGCCGCCGCTTCTGCGCGGGGCTCCAGCCTCGTGCGCTGGCGCGGCCCGGGTGGGCGTTCATGATGTTCTGTTCGCCGGTGTCGCCCAGGCGGTCCGTCGTGCCGTCCGTTTCGACGGAGTGATAGAGCCCGAGGAAGTGCCCCAGCTCATGCGCGAGGACGTGCGCGTAGGCGTCCAGGGGCCATTGGACGGGGGCTCCGCCGAAGGCGTCACAGCGCAGGCCGGGCATGAAGACCGCGGACGCGGGGCCGGCGCCCCCTCCCACGCGGGGGGTGAAGCCGTCGACCGGCACGGGCGGCCCGAAGAAGGGGTCGTCGTACCAGAGGCACCCGGCGAAGACGATGTCCACCGTCGTGTCCGGCGCGGGCGGGGCGCCGTCTCGCAGCGCGGAGAGCCCTGCGAGCTCCGTCGTCCAGAAGCGCGTCTCGTGGGCCGCGTCCGGGAGTTCGACGACCGCCTCCAGCGTCACCTCCAGGCCCGCCTCCGCGAGTTCGTCATTCAGGCGCTCCAGCAGCTCGCGCCGCCGCTCGGGCTGCCCGAGGAGCATGGAGTGCCGTGACACGAGGAAGCGCAGCGGGAGTCGGCCGCGCTCCGGAAGACTCGCGCGCGGCAGCCAGGTCAGGTGGAGCCGGGGCGCGCCGCTCGCCTTCACGGGAGTGAGCGTCTCGCAGGCCACGAGCCCGAAGCGCACCGTGAAGCCCTCGCGGGGCGCGAAGCCTTCTTCGCCGGGGAGCACGAACAGCGCCTCCTCTTGCGCGACGGAGGTGCGCACCTCGCAGCCGGTGCAGAAGGGGCCGGCGGAGCGCTGGTCCACCCAGGCCCGGCCCCGGGCGTCCACGAGTGAGGTGAGCGCGAAGCAGGTGCCCGGCTCGCTCCGGGCCCACAGCGCGACCGAGTCCCCGGCGAACGGCGGGATGGAGAGGGGCGGCGTGAGCCCGTCCGCGTCGAAGGTGACGGGCTCCTCCGTGTGCAGGGGCTCCGCCCCGTCCAGCGGGGCGCGGGGAGGTGCGTCCCCCCCCGCGCATGCCGCCAACCCCACGAACGCGAGACAGGTCGCGATGGCCCGCGTCCGTGAGGGCGTCACCGCATGAACTCGCGCAGCTCGCCGGGCGTCACGAACGCCCCGATGCGCTGCTGGAGGTGGACGTTCGGCTCCCGGGGGAAGTGGGCGGCCAGGACGCGGCGCGCTTCGCGCTGACCCCGGGCGCGGCCCACCCACTCGATGAGGCCCGCGCGCTCATCCTGGCTCGGGGAGCTGGCGAGCTTCCGCCCGGCCAGGGCCAGCTCCGCCTCCGTCAGGTCGAGCGCGGCCCCTGGCGCCAGGTGGGTCAGGCTTCGAAGGATGGTGGTGCTCACCCCGGGGCTCGGCTCGCGTTCGAGCTGGGCCACGAGGAGCGGACGGCCCACCTCGCTCGACAGGTGCCCGAGCGCCTCGGCCGCCCGGCCCCGCAGGGCGGGCGCCCCCGTCTTCAGCCGCTCGTCGAGCTCCGCGCGGAACGCGTCGTCGCCGCTGTTCCCGATGGCGTCCAGGACGGCGAGCTCGTCATGGCTGCCCGCCGCGCGCGCCAGTTCGTCGCGCAGCGCCGCGTGCAGCTCGTCGCGCAGCGGGTCGCCAGGCCGGGTGCGCCCCGCCATGCTCCCGAGCCCGAGCAGGCTCACGTTCGCGACCATGGGCGAGTCCGACTCCCGGGCCTGGGTGAGCAGCAGCTCCGCCACTTCCCGCGACGGCTCGCCGTGGTCGGCCAGCGCGGACGCGGCCCGGCCGCGGTCGAGCGCCGGGAGGTCCCTGCTGACCAGCGCGTCCGCGAGCACCTGGCGGGACTGCGCGGTGCCCGCCAGCTCGAAGGCCAGGAAGAAGGCGGCGTGCGCTGACTCGGCGATGGCCCCGCGCCGCAGGTCGGTGAGCAGCGCCGCGCCCTCCTCCGGGTGCGCGCGGAGCCACCCCGCGAGGAAGCGCGCGGCGGGGAACACCGCGCCCTTGCCCCCCTTCCCGAAGAAGGCGAGGAAGCGGGCGCGCGCCGCGTCCGCGTCGAGCGCCGCGACCTCCGCGTCCACGGGGGACGGCGCCACCGGGGCCGGCTCCGATACCCCGGCGAAGTCCGCCTCACCGGGGGCCACCGCGTCACTCACGGAGGCGAAGAGCGCGTCCTCGCGCACCAGGTGGAAGCGGTGCGTGAAGCCCTGCGGCGCCTCTCCAGGCAGGTGGATGCGGAGCGTCTCCTGTCCCTCCACGCGCCGCATCCAGCCGCCGCGCTCGGAGTCGAAGTCCGCCTCGGCCCTGGCTCCGAGCACCTGCACGCGCAGCCCCAGGCGCAGGGCGGCGTCGTCGAGCTGATAGCGCGGCTTGGCGCGCACGATGCGGGCCGTGCCCCCGGCCGCGTCGTCACGGCGGTACTCCGCGGTGTACTCGCCCACGCCGTCGCGCTGCACGGCGCTCCAGCGCGCCGAGTCATCGCCTGGCAGCACGAACTCGAGGCTCTCCAAGAGCGTGCTCACGAGGTGGCGGCTCGCCCCGCTCCAGCGCGGCGAGAAGCCAATGCCCGTGAAGCGGCACCGCGTATCGACCCGCACGTAGAAGGGGCTGTCCATGAGCTCCCTGGCGCTTGCCCGCTCCTGGGAGAGCGCCTGCTCCAGGTCCACGGCGCTCAGGGCCGCACGCAGGAGGGCGGGGTGGTCCGGCCGCGCCTCCTCGACGACGACCCAGCTCAGGTGGCCCTGGAAGCGGTCCTCCGCGCGCGGCGCGGGGACCCCGTCGAGGGTGGCGGTGGACTCGAAGGAGAAGGCCGCGGTCGCCTGGCGCTCGAAGCGGCACGCGCGGGCGCCCGGAGCGGGCCGCTCCGGCTCCGTCGCGACGCGCGCCCCGGAGGACGGCGCCCCTCGCGTCAAGCCCTCCCAGGTGCCGGCCACGAGCCCCACGGCCGCGAGCCCGGCCGCGATGCCCATCATCCGCCCCTTCACTTGAGCACCTCGGCGAAGTCCATCGAGCGGTCGAGCAGCGTCTGGGAGAAGCGCCGCGAGCTGAAGCTGAACAGGTGCACGCGCAGGGTGCGGCTGAAGCGGCGGATTCCCACGCGGCCCACGATGGACACGTCCCCGCGGATGAGCTGCATGCCCAGCTCCCAGTTGGCGTTGCCGAGCACCACCAGGTCCCCGTTGTCACGCTGTCCGAACGCCAGCGACGCGGTGAGCGGGAAGTCGGTGTTGACGAGGTCGAGGTCGGCCACCACGGCGGCCTTGACGATGCGGATGTCGATGCCGCCCTCGATGGACGCGGTGAAATTGAACCCGGGGGTGATGGTGCGCGAAATCGCCCCGCACATGCCGAGCGCGTCCCCGCTCTGGAGCAGCTCCCCGCACCGCCCCGGATCCGTCGAGACAAAGAGGCTGTCGTTCGTCGTCAGGCCGACCTCTCCGCCCAGGCTGATCTTGAAGCCGATGCGCACGGGGCCGAAGCCGAAGCCGAGGTTCGGGAACGCGAACGACTTCGCCGCGGAGAACTCCTCCTCGTGCTCGAGGTTGGGGGCGCTCTGGGAGAAGCTGTGGATGCGCTGGTTGAACGCGTCGACCGTGAGCTCGTAGCCCGTCGTCCCCGGCTCCACGCCGAGCGTGGCCTGCCCCACGGCGCGCGCGATGGTGACCGAGTAGGGGCGCCCGAGCTTGCCCTCGAGTTCGACCTCGCCTTCGATGCGGCTGGCGGCGCCGGTGCGGTCCAGCGTGTTCCGGGTCAGCAGCCCCACCCCGATGCTCATGCGGTCCGCGCTCCCGAGCTTCCGGGTGAACTCCTGGTTGAAGCCAATCGACGTCGCGGCGGAGGAGGCCGGGGTCTCGCGCACCAGCACGACCGGGATGAGGTGGCAGTCGCTCGTGTCCTCCTCGCCCGCGTTGCCCGCCTGCGGGAAGTCCGCAGTGAAGCACCCCCTCACGGTGAAGTGGCTGACGCCGGCCCACGCGCCGCCCTCGCCCAGCGCGGCGCGGGTCTCACCCTCGGCGAAGAGCTCGTGGGCGAACGTGTTCGCGGTGCCTGGCTGCAACTGCTCGATGACCACCTCGCCGACGCGGCCGGTCTCCGAGTCCTCGGCGCCCACGGTGAGCGGGAGCCAGCCGTCCCCGGCGCCCTCGGGCGCGAGCTCGTAGCGGAGCGTGGCGCGGCCGGGCATGGCCGTGAGGGCCCCGAGCGCCTCGGGGGCCTGGCCGAACTGGAGGTCCCCGGTGATGCCCGGCGCGCTCGCCTCCAGCTCCGGCGGCACCTCCTCCGGTGCCAGCCCCGAGATGTACGGGTCGCGGCCGTTGACGACGAGCGTCGACTGCACGACCAAGCTGGGCGCGAGCTTCTCCGTGGGGACGCCGGGCGCGGCGTACGGGAGGAGGGCCACCGACGAGGCGGGCTCCATGGCCTGGTAGAGGACGTCGATGAGGGCGTGGCTCCCGTCGCTCGGGGTCGGCTCGAGGTCGAGGGTGTAGACGCAGCCCCGGCGGGGGTCCGGCGCCGAGGCGTCCTCGACGCTCCGGCACGCCTGGTTGAGCGCGTCGCCGCGGGCCGCTTCGCTGAAGGTGACCGCCGGGGCGTCGATGCCGGTGCCCGGCTCGTCGCCGTCGAAGGTGACGCGCAGGTTCACCGTCTTGTCCACCAGCGCCCCACACAGCGAGGTGGGCCAGATGAAGCCCTCGAAGCGCTGCTCCTGCCCGTCACCCACGAGGGCGACGTCCATGGCGCTGGAGGCGCACTCGATGGGCTCCGCGGGGTTGGCGGGGTTCGCCTCGATGAAGCTGAAGCTGACGGCGACGTTGCGCGTGGCCGGCGAGGCCGGGGTGAGGCTCGTCGACGTGACGCCGAACCGGATGGGCACGCGGTTGTTCACGAAGACGGGCTTGCTCAGGTCGTAGCGCAGGTCGAGGTACGTCAGCCGCGCCTTCGTGAGGCAGACGCCGTTGTCCGCGCTGTTGGGGCACACGGGCACGTCCGGCACGCCCGAATCGGGCACACCCGAATCGGGCTCGCCGGTGTCGGCTCCGCCGCACGCGCTCGCGAGCAGGAAGAAGACCGTGCCGAGGACGCGGGTCCTCCGGCTCAAGCCGAGACGCGGGGCGGGGGACGGGGATGGCGCGGGGTGCTTCATGCGGGACCTCCAGGTGGGTGTCACGTGGTCGGCCGGGGGCATAGGCAAGCGATGTACCAGCGCGCCGGGCGAGGCAGCGGGCGCGGCTCGCGGCCCCGCCTGTGGGGTGCGGCCTGTAGGGAGCCACCGACACCCCTGGGGACGCAGCCGACAGGGGGCCCTGTGTTAGCTTCACGGGTCATGTCCAGCGGAACGACGCGCCCGGATCGCCCCGTGGGGCTCCCCATCCGCACGCTGACCCTCGAGGTCGTGGGCGGCCCGGATCAGGGCCATTCCTACATGGCGGAGGGGGAGACGGTGACGGTGGGGACGGCGGAGAGCAACGAGCTGCGGCTGACGGACCCCACGGTGTCGCGCTACCACCTGGAGCTCTCACGAAAGGGAGACCGCGTCGCGGTGGCGGACCTGGGCTCCACCAACGGCACGGCGGTGGGGCCCGCCCTCCTCGAGCGCGGCACGGTGGCGCCGGGGACCGTCCTCACGCTCGGGCGGACCTCGCTGCGGGTGGGGGATGGGCCCACGCGCACCGTCTCGCTCCATGACTCCGGGGCCCTGGGGCCGCTGCGAGGCCAGAGCGCCCCGATGCGCCGGCTGATGGCGCAGATCCTCCGGGCGGCCCGCACGGATGCCTCGGTGCTGCTCCAGGGCGAGTCCGGCACGGGCAAGGAGCTCATCGCCCGGGCCCTCCACGACGAGAGCCCGCGCGCGAAGGAGCCCTTCGTGACGCTGGACTGTGGGGTCATCTCTCCCGGGCTCGTCGCCAGCGAGCTGTTCGGCCACGAGCGCGGCGCCTTCACGGGGGCGGAGCGCCGCCACCTCGGCGTCTTCGAGCGGGCGCAGGGCGGCACGCTCTTCCTGGATGAGATTGGCGAGCTGTCTCCGGCGCTCCAGACGGCGCTGCTGGGCGTGCTGGAGCGGCGGCGCTTCCGGCGGCTCGGGGGGCGCGAGGAGCTGTCCGTGGACGTGCGCATCATCAGCGCCACCCACCGGGACCTGCGCGCCGAGGTCAACGCCAACACGTTCCGCCTGGACCTCTACTACCGGCTCGCGGTGGTGCGGCTGGAGGTGCCTCCGCTCCACCAGCGCGCGGAGGACATCCCCCTGCTGGTGGAGCACTTCCTGAACGAGGCCGGGTACGCCGGCCCGTTGGCCTCGCTGGTGCCCCCGCAGCTCATGACCACGCTGCTGGCGCACCGCTGGCCGGGCAACGTGCGGGAGCTGCGCAACTACGCGGAGGCCATCCTCGCGATGGGAGAGCCTCCCGCCCTGGAGCAGGCCGTGGGAGGCCCTGGCGCGGCTCCGGCGTCATCGCCTCCGTCGCTCTCCGTGTCCCTGCCCCTGGAGCACGGCTACCGCGAGGCCCGGCAGAAGGTGCTCGAGGACTTCGAGGTCCAATTCCTCAAGGCGCTGATGGAGCGCGCGGGGGCCAACGTCTCACAGGCGGCGCGGTTGGCGCGGATGGACAGGAGCTACCTCATCGACCTGCTCCACCGGCACCACCTGCGCTGAGGCTCAGGGCCTCCAGTGCAGGTCCCCGGAGGCGCAGACGCGCACGCCCTGGGCGCATTGCTCGGTGAGCGTGTCGAAGCCCAGGTACACGTCCCCCTCCACGGCGTTGAGCTCCACGGGGCAGCTGTAGGCGCACCCCACCAGCGCCTCCTCGCTCAGCGCCGCCAGGCCGTCGCCGCTGGCCGCGAGCTCGTCGCAGGACTGGAGGGTCGCGGTGGTGCGGACGATGATGAACTCCTCCGGGGCCTCCCTGGAGATGGCGGCGCCCGACAGGCTGCTCAGCGCCTGGCGGACCGCCTCCCGCGCCTCGGCGCGCGGCCGGCCGGCGATGTCCGGCAGCGGGGTGGGGATGCACACGCGGTGCTCGGGCATCACCGCGCAGTCATGGTCCGCGCACCAGCTGACGAGCTGGCCGGAACGGCACCCCGGCAGCCCCCCCAGCCGGACGAAGTCGATGACGAGCGAGGTGGGCACGGGCTCCCCCCCGGCTGGCGCCGCTCTTGAGAGCAGGTAGGTGCCGTCGTCCTCCCGGCACAGGAAGCCGTCGAGCCCCTCGCCCTCCGCGCCGAACGTGAGCCGCACCTGCCGCACCTCGTTGCATCCGGTGAGCAGCGCCAGGGCCAGGAGCCCCTCGAGGATGTGTCTTCTCAAAATCCCACCTCCGTCCGAACAGGCTGCCGCCAGAGCAGGGCGGTGGTGGTCGCGCCGGCGATGAGCGCGGCCACGCCCACGGCGATCCAGAAGTCCCGCCGCTGGTAGAGGGCCGGAGCCGGCTCGACGACCTGGCCCTGGACGAGCAGATCCCTCAAGACGCCCTCCGTCATCCCGTGGAGCGCCTGCGCCTCGCCCTGGCGCTCCGTCCGCGCCGCCGCGCGCCCCTGGAGGGCCAGCGCGCCCCGCAGCCGGTAGCCGTCGCGCTCGGCCTCGGCGGTGAGCAGCACCAGCCGCGGGGCGCGGAGCGCCGTGGACAGCAGGCTCAGCGAGCCCGCCGAGTCCAGGTTCGCGGAGGACGCGCCGTAGTGCGCGGCCCACTGGCCCGCGGCCAGCTCGGGCGTGGCGGGGTGCGTGGTGAAGGCCACGGCGAGCTCCGGCCCCCTGGCCGAGACGACCTGGACCGCGAACTGCCGTCCCTCCGCGTCGACGCGCACCACGTGCCGCCCCTCCAGGACATCCATCGAGCACGGCGCCATGCAGACCCCGGGCCGCCCATCCAGCGAGATTCGCGCCGGGCTGGAGTCGGAGGTGATGCGCAGCGTGGTGCGCCCCCGCGCCGCGCCCTGCTCCGCGCCCGTGACGAGCACGCGCCCCACCTCGGGAGGCAGCACGCCGATGTCCGCGGGCAGCTCCAGCCCGAGGACGCCCAGCTCCGAGGCCACCTGGAGGGCCGCCTCCTCGCGCCGCAGCCCCACCTGACAGGCGACCTGCCAGAGCAGCCATCGGGCGGCGATCTCGCGGTGCCCCTGGCTCAGGGTCCTGGGCAGCACCCCTTCGTCTCCGACCTGTTGGAGGCAGTCCGCGAACTCCGCGTTGATGTAGCGCCGCCGGGCCTCCTGGAGGTGCCGCTCGGTCTCCAGGAGCGGGGCCTCCCCGCCGGGCCGGGAGGTGGACGCGGGGAGCTCCGCGAGGCGCAGCGTCACGGGGACGCCCGGGGGCCCCTGCCGGGCCCACGCCTGGACGGAGGCGCGCGCCTCGGGGGCTCCGACGACGAAGAGGGTGACCGCAGGGCGCGCGGTGGGGGGCTCGGCCGCGGACGCGACTCCCCCCCACAGCCCCAGGAGCAGTGAGGAGAGAAGGCCGCTCCGGGGCGAGGGCCACGCACGGCGGCGGTATATTGAAGGTCGGGACTGCCTCACCGGAATTGAGTCTCCAGGGATGGAGTGAGTGCGTGGAGTGGGGTGGCCGTTATCGACTGACGCGACAGCTCGCGCGGGGCGGGATGGGAGAGGTCTGGG
>NZ_RAWC01000071.1:0-36987 GCF_003611685.1 Corallococcus sp. CA049B
TGGGGGCAGGGGGCAGTCTGGTGGGCGTGGTGCACGAGACGCAGGTCCTGGCGGGCTGGCGGACGGATCCACTGGCGCAGGTGTCGGACGTCATGGCGCGGGTTCGCAAGACGCACGCGGTCCGCAGCCAGCAGCGGCGGCTGGCGCGCCTGCATGGCAGGCGTGGGGGCAGGGAGAAGCTTTTCTGAGGGGCGAGGTCCTGGCAGTAGAGTGGGGCTCGCCGTGTCGGAAGCCCCGCCCACCGCCTGGACCGTGTACATGCTGCGCTGCCGGGACGGCACGCTCTACACGGGCGCCACCAACAACCTGGAGCGCCGCCTGGCCACGCATGGCCGGGGCAAGGGCGCCGCGTACACGCGGGCCCGGCTGCCGGTGACGCTGGTGTGGAGTGAGCCTGCCCTGGACCGGAGCGCCGCCCTGCGCCGCGAGGCCGCCATCAAGCGGCTGACGCGCGCGGACAAGCTGCGGCTGTTCGCGCGGCGCCCGGGACGGCGTTGACGCTCGTCCCCCTGGCTTGTTGGCGGAAGGGGTTCGCTTCAGGACGCGGGGTGCGCGCGGCGCGACAGTTGGCGCGGCGTCCGCGGGTGTTTCATCGCCTGCTGATGAAACGGCCGGGGCCTCCGGGTGGGTGTACGGACCGCCGGGGGCCGAATTAGGGTGTGGCCTGTCCTAGCAGGGGGATGTCCATGTCACGTTCTTGCTCGTTCATGTTCGCTTTGCTCGCCCTGGGTCTGGGGAGCGTGGGGTGCGGTGCGCCCAACCACCAGCCCGTCATCACCGCCGGACCGCGCCCCTTGGGCTCGCCGTCCACGCCCGGTGGGCTCAAGTTCGAGGAGGGCACCGTCATCCAGCTCCAGCTGGAGGTGACGGACGCGGACAACGACGAGATCTTCTTCCGCTGGACGCAGAACCCCTCGAACGCGGGCGGCGTGTTCAGCGACCCCCACATCGCCACGCCCACCTGGACGGCGCCAGCGCCGCCGGAGAACCCCAACCAGCCCATCTACCTCTACGTGGAGGTGGAGGACCACAACGGGGGCGTGCTGCTGGGCCAGTCACCCCCGCTCTACATCCTGCCGAAGCAGCAGTAGCGCGCCGCGCTTCAGGCGGCGGTGGCCGCGGGCGGCGGAGAGCCCGGACGCTGCTTCGCGCGGCTCCGGGCGCGCACGGCGACGAGGATGGCGGCCACCAGGCCCACGCCCGCGCCAATGGCCGCGCCCATCAGCTGCGAGTGCATCAGCGACGCCGTCACGCTGCGCACCACCTCCGGCAGGTTGCACATGGTCTGCGTGGCGAGCGGCGTGCTGTTGTTCCACTCGATGTAGGAGGGGGCCGCCAGCGACGCGATGAAGGTGCCCAGCAGCGTGCCGGCCAGGATGAAGATGAGGAACGTCTTGAGCATGGCCATGGTGGGGACCTCCTCGGCGGGTGGGCGGCGGGCCGTCCTTAGTATGCGCACGTCCGCCGCGAAAGGGGCGAAGGCATGCTAAGGGGGCGGGTGTGCCGCTCCTGCCACTCGCCATCCTGTTCGGGGTCGTCTCGCTCGTGTGCGCGGCCCTCCTGCTGACGCACGCCTTCCGCCGCAGCGTGGGCACGGGCGTCATGGTGCTGCTCATCCCCTGCTACATGCTCGTCTACGCGTTCAGCCAGTTCGAGCACCCGCGCAAGAACCTCATCGTCGCGGGCTTCGTGGCCAGCACCGTGCTGACGGCGGTGTTCCTGGGCATGGGCGTCCACGGCATCGCGGCGGCGGCGGCCCGCATGCCGCCCCCCGGCTTCTAGGCCTCCACGCATGACCGCGAGCCCCACGGGTGCCCGCTGTGGCCAGCATCCGGACGCGGCCGCGGTGGCCCTCTGCGCGCGCTGCGGCGGCTACCTGTGTGGCGCGTGCACGGAGGTGCTGGAGGAGACGGCGTACTGCGCGCCGTGCGCCGAGCGGCGCATCCGGAACATGCGCCCCGCGCACACGGTGCGGCTGGCATTGTTCGCCAACGCCGTGGGGTTTCTGTTCCTCGGCGCGCACGTGTGGCGGCTCGCGGGGCCAGCCCACGGGAGGCGGGGCGGAGGCCTGGGGATGCTGCTGGAGCTGGCGTGCACGCTGGCGGTGGCGGTGGCGGGCACCGTCCTCTCCACGCGCAAGCTGCGGCGCCATGAACAGGTGGGCGACCGGGGCCTCGCCCTCCTGCTGCGCGTCGTGTCCGCGCTGAACCTGCTGGGGCTGCTGGCGTGGGGCGCGCTCGTCGCGTTCTTCGTGCTGTCACTGGGGCGGTGATACGCGGGGCGCCGCGCGTCAGACGCCGCGCTCGTTGGGGTCCCAGAGGTACTTGTGCATCTGGAGCTGGAAGCGCACCGGCAGCCGGTCCTCGATGATCCACTCCGCCAGTTGGCGCGGGTGGAGCTTGTCGAAGATGGTGGAGAACAGGACGCTGTAGGGCTTCTGCCCCAGCTTGTGCTCGGTCACGAGCGCGCGCGCCCACTCGTAGTCCACGCGTGAGCCGATGACGATCTTCAGCTCGTCGTTGGCGTTCATGGACGTGAGGTTGCGGTAGTCGTTGCGGTCGCACTCGCCGGACGACGGCGTCTTCATGTCCACGATTTTATGGACGGCCGGGGGCACGAGCCGCACGTCGATGGCGCCGCTCGTCTCCAGCAGCACCTTGAGGCCCGCGTCCAGCAGCGCCTCCATCAGCGGATACACGCCGGGCTGGAGCAGGGGCTCGCCGCCCGTGACCTCCACGGTGGGCGTGTTCCAGGCCAGCGCCTTCTCGACGACCTCGGGAATCTTCATGCGGCTGCCGCCGTGGAAGGCGAACTCGCTGTCGCAGTACGTGCAGCGCAGGTGGCAGCCGGTGAGGCGGATGAAGCCGCACAGCATGCCGGCGTGGGACGACTCACCCTGGAGTGAGAGATAGAGTTCCTTCACCACGACGGAGTCAGCGGTGGGGACGCGGCGGGGCTCGATGTGCGGGCGTGCGGCAGGCATGGCGTGCGGTGCGAAGGGGCGCATCAAGCGCACCCTTGGGGGGAGGGGGTCAAGCCCGGCGGGCCTTCACCCGGTCGATGAAGGTGTCGATGAGGTGGCGCGCGATGCTCAGGCGGGGCGGGATGCGCGGCAGGTCGTCCACGCCGAACCAGCGCGCCTCGGCGATCTCCTTGCCGTCCACGACGACGTCGCCGCCCGCGTACTCGGCCATGAAGCCCACCATCAGCGAGCGGCCGAAGGGCCACGGCTGGCTGCCGAAGTAGGTGACGTCCTTCAGGTCCACGCCCACCTCCTCCTTCACTTCGCGCAGCACGGTCTCCTCCAGCGACTCGCCGGCGTCCACGAAGCCGGCCACGGTGCTGAAGAAGGGCTCCGGGAAGGACGCGTTGCGCGCGAGCAACATCTCATCACCCCGGGTGATGAGGACGATGACGGCCGGAGCGATGCGCGGATAGAACGGCGTGTGGTCCACCGGGCAGCGGCGCGCCCGTTCGCCGGGCACGAGCTGCGTGGCCGCGCCGCACCTGCCGCAGAAGCGGTGGTTCAGGTCCCACTCGCAGATGGAGAGCGCGCGGCCCGCCACGGCGAAGGTCGCCTCGTCCACCTGCTTGTAGAGCGAGCGGGCGGGCACGAACTTCAGCCCCTCCGGCGGCGTGAAGTCCCCGGGCATGGGCGCCGCGTAGCAGTCCGTGTCGTCGAGCATGCCCAGGAAGTGGGCGCTGGCCGAGGACTCCGGCAGCGCCGAGCCCCGGGGCAGGTCGAGGCGGCCGTCATGCTCGGACACGAGCAGCTCCATGCCGCGCGTGGCGAACAGGAGCGCGGTGTCGCGCGAGCGGGCGGGCGGTTCGTAGCCGGGCTGGAAGCGTTTGAGGGGGCTCACGGGGCCACCTTAACGGACGGCGCGCCGGGACGCCGCGCGCTATGCTCCGGCCGCCCGCCATACCGGGCACTGCCCGCCTGGGAGCCTTCGACCGTGAACGCCCTCATCCTCCGCATCGTCTGCGGCCTGCTCTTCGCCGGAATGGTGCTGGGCGTGGCGACCCATCCCCCGAAGGACCTCACGCAGGGGCTGGGGATGATGCTGCCCGCGACGATGCTGCTGGGCGTGGCGCTGAAGGGGCCGAAGGGGCGCTCCACGATTCCGAAGAAGCGCTCGCCTCCGGCGCCGCCCGTGTCCGGGGGAACGCCCGGCGTCTGAAGCCAACGTCAGTAGACGTTCATCAACTCCACGTCGAAGACGAGCACGGCGTTGCTGGGGATGACGGGCGCGGAGCCGCGCGAGCCGTAGCCCAGGTCGGAAGGGATGACGAGCTTGCGCTTGCCACCCACGCGCATGCCGATGAGCCCCTCCTCCCAGCCCTTGATGACGTCGCCATTGCCCAGAACGAAGTCGATGGGCTCACCGCGCGCGCGGCTGTTGTCGAACATGGAGCCGTCCGGCAGCCAGCCCGCGTAGTGGACGTACACGTAGCTCTTGTTGACGGCCTCCTTGCCGGTGCCCACGACCAGGTCCTGCGTGTAGAGCCCGGACTCGCTCTTGTTCATCGCGGACAGGTCCACGCCCAGGGACTCGGCGTAGGTCACCTTCGCGGGGTCACCCGAGGACGATGAATCGTCATCACCACAGCCGGCCAGGGCCAGCACCGCGCACAGCAGAAGGGAACGAAGCATGGCCCGCAGCCTGCCGCGCGCGAGCCCCGTGGGGAAGGGGGGCACGCATGGCCTGCCCGCCCGGACGGTGATGGGCGCGCACGTCCTGCTTGAAGCGCGTCCAGGCGGGGCATATCCGTTGCGCCGCCCGCCATGCAGACGCCTTCCGAACCCGCGCCTTCCGCTTCGCTTCGTCCCTCGCTCGTCTGGCTGATGGCGGTGGCCGGCGCCGTCACCGTCGCGAACCTCTATTACAACCAGCCCCTCCTGGGAGACATCGGCCGGACGCTGGGGGCGGACGGGAGCGCACTGGGCCTGGTGCCCACGCTGACGCAGGTGGGCTACGCGGTGGGCATGCTGTTCCTGGTGCCGCTGGGTGACAGCCTGGAGCGTCGCAAGGTCATCCTCTTGCTGTGCGGCTGCGTGGGCGTGGCGCTGGTGGTCGCGGGGCTTGCTCCCAGCCTGCACGTGCTGGTGGCGGCGAGCTTCGCCATCGGCGTCACCACGGTGGTGCCGCAGATGCTCATCCCGTTCGCCGCGCAGCTCGCGGCGCCTTCTGAGCGCGGGCGCGTGGTGGGCACGGTGATGAGCGGGCTGCTCATCGGCATCCTCCTGTCGCGCACGGCGGCGGGCTTCGTGGGCACGCACCTGGGCTGGCGCACCATGTTCTTCGTGGCCGCGGGGCTGATGGGGGTGACGGGCGTCGTGCTGCGCTTCATGCTGCCCTCGGCGCCGCCGGTGGCCGCCATGCCCTATCCGCAGTTGATGCGGTCGCTCATCCACCTGGCCCGCACGGAGCCGGTGCTGCGGCTGCACGCGCTCTTGGGCGGACTGACCTTCGGCGCGTTCAGCGCCTTCTGGGCCACGCTGGCGCTCTACCTGCGCTCACTGCCCGGGCACTACGACGCGCAGGTGGCGGGCCTCTTCGGCGTAGTGGGTGTGGCGGGCGCGGTCATCGCGCCGCTGGTGGGGCGCTTCGCGGACAAGGGCGCTGGCCGTCGCATCAACGCGCTCGCCATCGCCGTGCTGCTGGCGTCCTTCGTCGTGCTGTGGCTCTGGGGGCACTCGCTGTGGGGCATCGCGCTGGGCGTGGTGCTGCTGGACCTGGGCGCGCAGGCGAATCAGATCGCCAACCAGGCGCGGGTGTACTCGCTGCGGCCCGATGCCCGGAGCCGGCTCAACACCCTCTACATGGTGACGTACTTCGTGGGCGGCGCCGCGGGCGCGTGGGCGGGCATGATGGCCTGGACGCGAGCGGGCTGGCCGGGCGTGTGCGCGGTGGGCGCGGCGATGTCGCTCACGGCGCTGGTGGTGGTGCTCTGGAGCAGCCGCCGTCTGCCGGCGGCCCAGGCCTCCGCGACCTGAAGCCTCAGAGGTCGCGCTGCATGTGCCGGTGGGGGATGCCCACCTCGACGAAGGGCTCGTCGTACACGGCGTAGCCCAGCCGTTCGTAGAAGGGGACGACGGGGGCCCGCGCGTGCAGGTGCACGTGGCGGAACCCGCGCTTGCGAAGCTCGTCCTCCAGCGCGCGCACCAGCTTCGCGCCCAGGCCCCTGCCCTGCAGGGACGGCAGCACCGCCATCTGGAAGAGCCGGCCGCTGTGCGCGTCCTCCGGATTGAAGAGCACGCAGCCCTGCACGACGCCGCCCGCGTGGGCCACCAGGTGGAGGCTCTCGCTCTCGAAGGGGAACTTCACGTCCTCGCGGGCATGGCCCAGGGGCTCGCGCAGCACGCGGAAGCGCAGCTCCAGCTCACCCTCGTAGAGCGGATGGCGGGGGTCGATGAAGTCGAAGCGGAGGTCAGTCATGGCGCGGGAGTCTGTCAGAAGCTGCCGGTGAGCTGGAGGTTGAACGTGCGGCCGTACTGGGGCACGGGGCCCGCGGACACGTCATCGCTCACGACGAAGGCGTAGCGCGAGTCGAGCAGGTTGTTCACGCCCGCGAAGTATCGCAGCCGGCCGTAGTCTCCGGACACGCCGAAGCCCACGAGCAGCGCCTCCCCGCTGTCCGCGCCGGCGACGCTCGGCACCCGGGCGCTCTGGTAGGTGGCCTGCGTGGCGATGCGCATGTCGCCGTTGCCCACGGGGAGCAGGAAGCGCCCGGAGGCCAGGTGCGCGGGCGCGGCCTCCACCACGTCCTGCGAGGCGTTGCGCAGCGTCACGTACGAATAGCTCAGGTCCACCAGCAGCCAGCGGCCCGGCTGCCAGTGCAGCCCTGCCTCCGCGCCCCACGCGAGCGTCTCACCGGCGTTGTTCGCGTAGACGAGGCACTGGGTGGGCGCGCTCGGGGTGCCGCACGCGGGCGTGGCCGCGGACTCGGTGGTGAGCGTGACGAGCTGGGAGATGCGGTTGTGATAGCCCGCGACCGTCAGGCGCAGCTCGTTCGTCAGGTCGTGCGAGTGCTCCACCTCGAAGGTGGTGATGGTCTCCGGGTTCAGCTGCTTCGCGGGGCGCTGGGTGAGGAGGTTGTCCTCGTAGAACAGCTCGTAGACGTTGGGGGCGCGGAACGCGCGGCCGATGACGAGCTTGGTGAGGCCCTGCTCATACGGCCGGCCGATGACCGCGAGCCGGGGCGTGAGCGGCAGCGAGTCCAGGTCGGAGTACATGTCCACGCGGAAGCCCAGGGACAGGCTCAGGCGCGGGTGCAGGCGCCACTCGTCCAGCGCGTACACGGACACGAGCGAGCGCGTCCGCGAGCCCAGCGACGCGGCCACCGCCGGGCCCACGCTCTTCTGGTCCACGCGCAGCTGGGCCTGGCCCTCCACGCCCACGGTGAGGCGGTTGGCTTCGGACAGGACCGCCAGCAGGCGCGCCTCGCCGGTGAGCCAGTCCGCGGCGCCGGAGTCGGTGTTCGTCGCCGAGCTGTCGCCGCCGTCGTAGTTCCAGTGGCCCTCGTAGCGGCTCAGGTCCAGCGCGCCGCGCAGGGACAGGACGAAGCGCTCGGACAGGGGGCGCTCGTACTTGGCCTCGGCGAAGCCGCGCACGTCCTGCACGCGCGTGCCCTGCGCGCCCACCACGGTGCCATAGGGCGCGGTGGGCACGTCCTTGCTGCGCCCATGCAGCCGGGCCACCAGGGACAGGTTGCCCAGGCGCGCGCGCAGCGAACCGGTGCCGGCCTTCTCTCCGTCCAGGCCGGTGACGATGGGGCCCGGGTCGCCCAGGCGGGTGGTGTCCGCGCCGTGGGCCTTCATTCCCGCGAGGCTGAAGAGGATGGAGCGCTGGGGGTCCTCCCACGACGTGGTGGCGTGCACGCGCGTGGAGCCCATCGCTCCCACGGCGCCGGTGATCTCCAGCCGCCGGTCCAGGCCCAGCGACTCGCGCGGCACCACGTTGATGACGCCGAAGAACGCGCCCGTGCCGTACAGCGCGCTGCCGGGGCCGCGCACGACCTCGATGCGCTCCACCTCTTCCAGGTCCACGCTGAGGTCATGCGCCGCGTAGCCCTGGCCGGCCCACACGTCGTTCATCGCGTGGCCGTCCCAGAGGATGAGGATGCGCGTGTTGAGGTCGCCCGGCGGCGAGAAGCCGCGCACGCCCAGGTACGTGTACGTCCGGTCGTCGGTGAGGAAGAAGCCGCGCACGCCCGCCAGCGCCTCCGCCAGGGTGCGCCAGCCGAACGCGCGCAGCTCCTCCGGCGTGAGCACGGTGGTGGAGGCGGGGGCCTCGTCCACGGACAAGAGGCGCTTGGACGCGGCGCGCACCGGGGGCGGCTCGTAGCGCAGGGTGGCGTGGACCTTCACCTCCTGGTCGGGGACGACGGTGACCTTCTGGCGCACGGGGCGCACGTCGCGGCTCTCCACCTCCAGCACGTGCTCGCCCTGCGGGAGGGTGACGACGGTGGGGGTGAAGCCCGCGGGCCGGCCATCCACGCGCACGGTGGCGCCGTCGTGGTTGGCGGTGACGACGACGCGGCCGCTGGGCGCCGTCTGGGCGGTCAGCGTGACGGCGAGCGGCAGGGTGCCTTCGGCGGGCACGTCGATGACGTACTGGCCGGGCGCGTGTCCGGGCGCGCGCACGTGCAGCACGCGCTGGCCCGGAGACAGGCGCAGCTTCGCGGGGAGGCGGCCCAGGACGGGGCCGGTGGGGCTGTCACGGACCTCCGCGCCCTCCGGTGAGCCGGTGATGTCCACCATGCCGGTGATGAGGCCCAGGTCCAGGTCCACGGGCACCTCCCGGCCCCGCACGAGGGTGACGGTGGCCTCGGTGGGGCGGTAGCCGGACTTCTGGACCAGGACCTTGTGGCGGCCCGGCGACAGCGCGAGCGTCTGCGGCGAACGGCCCCGGCTGCCCAGGTCCGCGCGGTCCACGAAGACCTCCGCGCCGCGGGGATTGGTGGTGACGCGCACCAGGGCGACCTTGGGGCGCAGCCGCTCCAGCGAGCGGGTGACCTCCGAGGCGTCCTCGGCCGGCAGGTCCTCGCCGAGCAGGTCGTTGTAGTAGCGGTACGCCTCGTTGAACTTGCCCAGCGCCTCGAAGCAGCGCGCGATGTTGAAGAGGACGTTGCGGTTGGGGACCAGCCGGTAGCTGGTGAAGTACGAGCGCAGCGCCTCCGTGTAGTTGCCGTGGGAGTACGCGTCGTTGCCCAGCTCGAAGGCGATGTCCGCCTCGTCCGCGTTGTTGTCCGCGAGCGCGGGACCGGCGGTGAGGAGCCAGAGGGACAGCAGCCAGGGACCGAGGAGGAACGCACGCATGAGGACGCCAGCATTCTTCCCCCGATACGGTGTCAGGTCCATGACACTGGAGCGCCCGGGAGGGCACCGCACCCCCGGCGTGGGTCAGCGGGCGAGCGCCGCCGCCAGCCGCCGGGCCGCCGCCTCCAGCGTTTCCGGCGGAAGGTGCTCCGCCGGGGCCGCGTCGAAGGCGCCCCGACCCCGGAGGTGGGACGGGGTGTCCGCGAAGCGGGGGACGAGGTGCAGGTGGAAGTGGCGGAGCACGTCCCCAATGGCGAAGGCGTAGACGTGCTCGGCGCCGAGCACCTCGCGCTGGGCGCGCATCACCCGGGCGGCGAACGGCCCCAGCTCCCGCGAGGCCGTCTCGTCCAGGTCATACCAGCCGCGCACGTGTTGCTCGCTGGTGAGCACCACCCAGCCCGGGACGGGGCTGGGGGACGCCACCCCGTGGAGGACGAGCCCGGGCGCCCGCGCGAGCACGCCACCCGGTGGGTGGACCTCTCCACGAACGATGGCGCAGCCCAGGCAGGGGTCGTTGACGTCTGACATGGCGAGTCATCCTAGTTCAAGGCGCTTGGCAGCCCTTGGGTAGAATTTACCCCACCTTGACGGCGTGGGCCCGGGTCGAGGAGTGTCCGATTTCCGCCCTTTTGGGAGCAGCTGGGGCGTGAAAATTCCGTCATAAATGCAAGGTGGGGACGATGAAGAAGCATGTGCTGATGGCCGTGTTGCCGCTGCTGGCTTGGGGGTGCGGTGACGCGACTGACGCGGACAACGATGGTGTCGCTGATGGCATCCGTGATCCGAACAACGTGTCGGTGGTGGTGCCTTCCACGCCGAAGGGCACGGTGTCGGGCCAGGTGCTGAGCACGACGCTGCAGCCGATCGCGGACGTCTCGGTCGCGATGACGATTGGCAGCCAGCCGACGGGCAAGTCGGCGACGACGGACGGCAGCGGCAACTTCGTGATGACGGACGTGCCGGCGGGCGCGCAGGTGCTGCTGACGTTCAGCAAGGGCGGCTACTCGACGCTGCGCGCGACCTCCACGGTGCCGTCGGCCGCGGGCACGGTGCCCATCAACAACGGCAACGCGAGCTTCGGTCCGGTGACGCTGACGCAGCTGAACAGCTCGCTGTCCGTCACCGTGGTGACGCCGCAGGGTCGTCCGGCGGTGGGCGCGAAGGGCGTGCTGGAGGTGGACAAGGCGGGCTCGGTCATCCTGAGCAACTACGACTCCGTCTCCTCCGTGATCAGCAAGGTCTACGTGGAGGCCACGGCGGACGCCAACGGCGTCCTGAACTTCACCGGCATCCCGTCCGGCGTGGAGCTGGCGCGGCTGAACGGCACCTACAGCCTCTGGATCGCGCCGATGGACACCAACGGCGACGGGGTCGTGGACACGGGCGGCTACACGAAGAGCTACTCGGGTGGCTCCATCGTGGGGTCGCAGGCCACGACGCTCGCGCAGCTGTCCTTCTCGAAGCCGACGGGCGCGGGTGCGCTGAACATCGAGGGTGGCAACGTGTCCAGCCTGAAGGGCGCCGCGGAGGTGGATCCGCTCCGCAACATGGTGCGTCCTGGCGAGCCCATCTACGTGTACTTCAACCAGCCGGTGCAGCCGGGCTCGGTGTTCGTGCGCCTGACGGACGAGTACGCCAAGGAGTCGCTGCCGGTGACGGCCGCGGTGAACGTCGGCGGTTACTCGGCGACCATCACCCCGGGCAACGGCATCGTGCAGGAGGGCAAGGAGTACAACATCTTCGTGCGCGCGGTGGCCGCGGAGGGTGGCAGCAACTACAGCCGCACGGGCTTCTTCTTCGGCGGCGACCAGTCCGCGCCGAGGGCGGTGACCATCGCGGAGCTGCGGTACCAGGAACTGTCGCTGCCGCCGGCCATCGCCGCGACGCAGCTCAATCCCGGTGAGACCGTGTACGTGAACTTCAGCGCGCCCATCGCGAAGCAGGTCGGCCAGTCCGTCCAGGTCTTCTTCGCCACCGACATCGACAACAACGGCACCATGGGTGGCAACTCCTTTGGTGAGCTCAACAACTACAGCGGCCAGGGCTTCCCGCTGGAGATCAACGAGCCGACGAAGCCCTATCAGACGCGCACGCCTGCCGAACTGCCGGTGTTCGGCATCCAGGCGTCCGGGTACAGCACCCGGTACTCCTTCGTCTACGGGGGCACCGTCGCGCTCAACCCGAGCCAGACGAGGCTCGTGGTGGGGTTCAGCAACCTGGCGCCCGTCCTGGGCACCAACGATGTCTATGAGTCCATCTGGGGCCAGCCGATCAACACGGACCTGGAATCGACGAACATCGCCCTGCAGCCCGCGCCGACCCCTGCTCCTTGAGCCTTCCTGCGTCAGCCTGACGTAGGCGGTTGAATTTTCCCGGATGCCCCCGTGAAGCCCATGCTTCGCGGGGGCATCTTCGTTTCCAGCTGTCCCCGAGGTGGGATCCTCCCGTCTTGAATGGAGACGTGTCCCCGCGTCGCTGGACGCGCAACGTCCCGAGGATGCATACGGAGCATGTCTGCTTCCGGATGGACTCCTTCTTGCTCAGTCGCGTCACCATGAAAAATCTCAGCCTCATCTGGATGGCGATGCTGCTGATGCCCGCGGCATGCATCGAGATTCCTGACCTCGCTGTCCCACCCGAGACGCCTCCAGGCAGTGACGCAGGAATGGGCCCGCAGGAGCAGGAGCCGATTGGCATCCAATGGGTGTCACCCGTGGAAGGGGCAACGGTCGGAAGCATCGTGAGGTTCCAGATTCAACTGACGGGACCAGCGCCTGACAGTGTGGAACTGCTCGTGGATGGCACCGCGGTCGCTACCTTGGAAGAACCCTTCGTTCTGGATTGGGATACTCAATCCATCTCAGAGGGCCCACATGCATTCGTCATCCGTGCACGCCAGGGAGTGCAGGAGTTCTTGAGTACCCCGCGCCAGTTGATGACGGACCGGACGAAGCCACGCATGGTCGCCCAGGCTCCTCTCAACGATGCCTCGGAGGTTTCGATCCTGGCGACCGTGGAAGCCACCTTCTCGGAGGCGTTGGATCCGACCACGGTGAATGAACAGTCAGTCCAATTGATGGTGGAGACCACGCGTTTGGAGGCAGCAGTCCTTCTTTCGGGAGATGGAAGGACCTTGACCTTGAACCCGACCTCACCGCTTCCGGTGAATCAGAGGGTGCGGGTGGCGATGGCGGACACGGTCGCCGATTTCGCTGGGAACAAGCTCGACTCTGCGTCCCTGGACTGGTCTTGGCTTGTGCCCACGCACCTCCACCTGGGTGCTCCCCTCACGGCCTTTCCCGGTCGGAGCCATATCGAGAGCGCCTCCTACGGAATGGGTGCGGACCTGCGTCCCATTGTTGCGTGGACAGACGCCGGGGAAGAGACACTCAAGGTTTATGTCCGGCGATGGGGTGGGAGCTCATGGGAGGCCCTGGGGACGCCCATGAGCTCAGGCAGGGTGACCAATGCCTACCAATGCGCACTCCAGGTGGATGTGGATGGAAAGCTGACGGTCGTGTGGTTCGAGAACATGAATTTCAAGGACTACGAATGGTTCGTCAGGCGCTGGAACGGACAGTCCTTTGAACCCTTGGGCCCCACATTGACCCCCGTCGTGCAGGGAGCCTCTGTGATGGACTGGCGCTTGGCTCAGGGAGCGCATCCGTATCTCACCCTCGCATCCCTGGAGGCGGGTGATGGGTGGAAGAGCATCTACGTCCGCCAATGGCGCGATGGAACCTGGGGGCAGTTGGGAGTCGGCATCGAGTTGCGAGCGAACTCGATCGTGGACTCCTTCTCCATGGATGTCGATGGCCAGGGATATCCATTCGTTGTGCTGAGAGAGCAGATTGGAGGGATTCCCTCGAACACCGCGATGCGGTGGACTGGAACCGAGTGGCAGGACATCGGATCCACCTTGTCAGGCCGTTCGACGGCCCTGTCGTTCGACGCCAGCAATGCTCCGCTGGTGGCGACATTGGATACGCTCACGGGCAAGCCAAGGACGCTCCTGCAGAAGTGGACGGGAAGCGCTTGGGAGCCATGGGGTGGAGCGTTGGAGGCTCTGCCGGGCGTGGACAGCACGACCGTGGCTTCGGTGAAGCTGGACACCCAGGGGCGTCCGGTCGTGGCGCTCCATGGTGTGACGGGGAATGACGCCAACAGGTCTGGCAAGGGCCAGGTGCGACGGTGGAACGGGACTCAATGGGAGGCGCTTGGTGGGATCTTGAATCCGTCGCCCGGAATGATCCCCTACAGCCGTCCGATGCTCGGAATGGTCGCGGACGACGAGCCGCTCCTCACGTGGATTGAAGTGCCTCCTCCGGTGTACTCGGTGGGAGGGAGGGTCCACGTGTATCGCCTCAACCACTGACCCCCACCCCCAGTCCCTCCGCCCACCCACACTGTCGTCCGCTGTGTCCCTGTCGCCCGGCGGACAGCGGACCTACCCTGCGATACGTCCAGGGAAATCTTGCGAGAACGGGCGCTTTTGGGTGGACGTGTTTAGATTCGCTCCGCCCCTCCCCTGCATGCGAGGCCTCTGCTCCATGAAGAACGCGGTCCTGACATCTCCAGAGGGTGAGCCAACCGCGAGCGGTGGGCCCGCTCCCGTGAACTCCGCCAAGCAGCGCGTCCTCGTCGTCGACGACTTCGACGACGCCCGCGAGATGTACGCCGAATACCTGGAGTTCTGCGGGTTTGAGGTGGACACCGCGAAGAACGGCCTGGAGGCCGTGGAGAAGGCCCAGGAGGGGGAGCCGGACATCATCCTCATGGACCTGTCCCTCCCCGTCATGGATGGCTGGGAGGCAACGCGGCGCATCAAGCAGGACACCCGCACCCGCGACATCCCCGTGATGGCCCTCACCGGCCACGTGCTCGCCGGCAACGCCGAGCACGCCCTGTCCGTGGGCGCGGACGAGTTCGTCGCCAAGCCCTGCCTGCCCCAGGACCTGGAGAACAAGATCCGCAACATGCTCAAACCCAGCAAGGCGAAGCCCCGCTCGGGTCAGGAGTAACCCCAGGCTCTGCTCCGCAGTGTCCATGGGTGGACACTCGGGTGCGGCACCCTGCACCAGGACGGGCTCCCGCGGGCCCCCTGGTTGACCCCTGGACGCGGGAAACGTAGGCAACCCTGGTGGGCTCTCCCGCCTCGTCCTCTCCACCCGACGCGTGGACTCCTCCAGAGGAGTTCGACGAATACCGCATCGTGCGGCCGCTCGGGCGGGGGCGCACGGGCCGGGTGTACCTGGCGCACGACACGCTGCTGGAGCGCCCCGTCGCGGTGAAGTTCATCCCGTCGCTGGGCTCCAACGCGCTGGCGCGCTTCCTGGTGGAGGCTCGCGCCGCCGCCCGCATCCAGCACCCCAACGTCGTCACCCTGTACCGGGTGGGACAGCTGGAGGATCAGCCCTACCTCATCTCGGAGTTCATCCGGGGCGTCAGCCTGGACCGGCTGGCCCGGCCCGTGCCCTGGGAGCGCGCGCTCGGCATCGGGCGGGACCTGGCCAGGGGCCTGGGCGCCGCGCACCGCCGGGGCGTGCTCCACCGCGACATCAAGCCCGGCAACGCCGTCCTCACGGAGAGCGGTGAGGTGAAGCTGCTCGACTTCGGCCTGGCCAAGCTGCTCGACCGCGCCGAGGCCAGCGAGCCCACCCCGCCGCGCGCGCCCCTGCCGCCGCCGGAGCTGCCCGCGGACTGGGATCCGGAGTCCAGCCCCGCCCTGGGCGCCCGCTCGCTGGACGGCGTCTTCCTGCCGTCCCTTCCGCGCGGCGCGCTGGTGGGCACGCCCTACTACATGTCCCCGGAGGCCTGGGCCGGCGAGGAGCTCACCGCTCGCAGCGACGTGTACTCGCTGGGCGTCGTGCTCTACGAGCTGTGCGCGGGCAGGGGCCCCTTCCGCGACGTGCCCTGGCGCGAGCTGTCCGAGGCCGTGCGCACCCGCGACGTGCGCCCCCTCCTGGAGGTGGCCCCGTCGGTGGACCCGGGCTTCGCCGCCGCCATCGACAAGTGCCTGAAGCGCGACCCGGCCCAGCGCCACGCGTCCGCCGCGCAGCTGCTCGACGCGCTGGAGGCGCTGACGCGCGAGGAGCTCCCGGCCGTCATTCCAGAGGGCAATCCCTACCGTGGACTCCGGGCCTTCGAGGCCGAGCACCGCGGCCTCTTCTTCGGCCGCCGCCGCGAGCAGCGCGCCGTGCTGGAGCGGCTCAAGGCGGAGGCCTTCCTGCTGATGACGGGCGACTCCGGCGTGGGCAAGTCGTCCCTGTGCCTGGCGGGCATCCTCCCCGCCGTGGCGGACGGCGCGCTGGAGGACGGCCGGCGCTGGCGCACCGCGCGGCTCGTGCCCGGGCGCAGGCCCGTGTCCGCGTTGGCCGTGGCGCTCGCGCCGGTGCTGGAGGTGGAAGAGGAGCCGCTCGCGGAGACGCTGCGCCAGGACCCCACCTCGCTCGGCCGCAGGCTGCGCGCGAAGCTGGGCACGCAGGGCGGGCTGCTCGTCTACATGGACCAGTTGGAGGAGCTGGTGACGCTGTCCCCGCCGGAGGAGGCCGCGCTCGCGGGGGCCGCGCTGGGGTCGCTCACGGAGGCGGCCGGGGGCTTGAGGCTGCTCGCCACCGGCCGCAGCGACTTCCTCACCCGCCTCACCGCCGTGCCCGGCCTGGGCCCGGAGGTCCCGCACGCGCTGTACCTCCTGCGCGCGCTCACGCCGGAGGAGACGCGTGAGGCCATCGTCGGTCCCGCGCGCGTGAAGGGCGTGAGCTTCGAATCCGAGGCCGTGGTGGACGCGCTCGTCGCCTCCACGGCGGCCTCCGACGGCGGCCTGCCGCTGCTCCAGTTCGCGCTGGCGGAGCTGTGGGACGCGCGCGACGAGTCCCGCGGCGTGATGACCCAGGCGGCGCTCGACTCGCTGGGCGGTGTGTCCGGCGCGCTCGCCCGGCACGCCGACGCCGCGGTGGCCCGCCTGCTGCCCGACCAGCGCTCGGCGGCGCGCGGGGTGATGCTGCGCCTGGTGACGGCGGACGGCACCCGCGCGCGCAAGACGGACCGCGAGCTCGTGGGCGACGACCCCCGCTACCGCGCGGCGCTGGAGGCCCTGGTGCGCGCGCGCCTGCTCGTGGCGCGCGAAGGCGAGGGCGGCGCCGCGTACGAGCTGGCCCACGAGGCGCTCCTCACCGGGTGGGCCACGCTGGCGCGCTGGCTGGTGGAGGCGGGCGAGCGCCGCGAGGTGCAGGCCCGCCTGGAGGCCGCCGCCGCGCAGTGGGAGCGCCTGGGCCATGCGCGCGAGTCGCTCTGGGGCCCGCGCCAGCTGGCGGAGACGGAGCTCCTGGAGCCGTCCGAGCTCACCCAGCGCGAGCAGTCCTTCCTCAGCACCTCGCGCCGCACCGGCGTGCGCAGCCGCCGCCTCAAGGTGGGCCTGGTGCTGGGCTTCCTCGTGTCGCTGGGGCTCGTGTACGCGGGCCTCCAGTGGCGCGAGCGCCGCATCCTCGACGTGCGCGTGCGGGGCGAGCTGGCCTCGGCCGGGTTGGAGCTGGACGCCGTGCGCCGCGAACGCGACGCGCTCCAGGCCGAGCGCGCGGAGGCCTTCCAACTCTACGACACCGGCCACAAGGCGGACGGCGACCGGAGCTGGGCGAAGGTGGCGGGCCACGGCGCCCAGCTGTCCCACCACTTCGACGCCGTGGCGGACCGGCTGGAGCGCGCGCTGGCGCTGGCCCCCACCCGCACCGACGTGCGCGACGCGCTGGCGGACTTCCTCTACGAGCGCGCCCTGTGGGCCGAAAGCGAGCGCGAGCCCGTGCTGCCCGCGCTGCTCCAGCGCCTGCGCCTCTACGACCCAGACGGCGTGCGCTGGAGCCGCTGGAACACGCCCGCGCAGCTGTCCCTCCAGGTGGACGCGCCCGGTGCCTCCGCGGAGCTGCGCCCCGTGTCGCGCGAGGCCACGGGGCCGGAGGTCGTGGGCGAGCCCCTGCCTTCCCCGGGCGCGCTCCCCTGGACCGGCCTCACCGTGCCTCCGGGGACCTGGCAGCTCACCGTGCGCGCCCCGGGCCACGAGGCGTCGGTGCAGCCGCTGCTGCTGACGCGCGGGGAGTCGCGGAACGTCGTCCTGCCGCTCGTCCGCGCGGGTTCGCTCCCGCCGGGGTTCGTGTACGTGCCCCCGGGCGACGTGCGCTTCGGCAGCGCCGCCGAGTCCAGCGTGCGCGACTTCTTCAACGCCACCCCGCTGCACACCGTGCCCGTGCAGGGCTTCCTCATCGCCCGTCACGAGACGACGTACGCGGACTGGCTCCAGTACCTGGCGGCCCTGCCCGCGGGGGAGCGCGCCTCGCGCCAGCCTCGCGTGGGCACGGGCGGCTACGCGGGAGGCCTGGCGCTGGAGCCGGACGGCAATGGCTGGCGCCTGCGCTTCCAACCCGGCGGCGAGCGGTACACGGCGCGGACGGGCGAGCCCGTGCGGTACGCCCGGCGCTCGCAGCGCACGGAGCAGGACTGGCGCCAGTTCCCCGTGAGCGGCATCAACTTCGCGGACGCGGAGGCCTACGTGACGTGGCTGTCCACGTCCGGCCGGGTGCCAGGGGCCCGGCTGTGTTCGGAGCTGGAGTGGGAGCGCGCCGCGCGCGGCGTGGACGGCCGCGAGTACCCTCACGGCAACCGGCTGGGTCCGGACGAGGCCAACGTGGACGTCACCTACGGCAAGGACCCGGGCGGCTTCGGCCCTGACGTCGTGGGCAGCCACCCCGCGTCCCGCAGCCCCTTCGGCGCGGACGACATGGCCGGCAACGTCTGGGAATGGACGCGCTCGTGGCTGGAGCCCGGTCGCCCGGTGGCCCGGGGCGGCAGCTTCGCCTTCAACGTGACGAGCGCGAGGTCCTCCAACCGGGAGCTGCCGGAGGCCTCACTGCGCGACGTCACGGTGGGCCTGCGCGTCTGCGCGGACCCGCCCGTGTCCGGCGGCTGAGCACCACCGGACACTGGAACCCCCCGGGAACCGCTGGCATCACCCCGGGGTCTCCTCCAACTGGAAGCCACTGGACGCTGCAAGTGCCCGGACGGGCTGCGCGCGGTTGCCGCTCCCGCCCACCGGACGGACCTTGTGCCCTGTAACGCGGTGCGGGTCGGGGTCGGGGCAGGGAAGGGGCATCCAGATGAGGACGTTGCAGCGAGTGGTCGCGGCGTGTTTCGCCGTCGTGGCGGTGGGCTGTGGCACGGAATCGTTGGAGCCCGAGGCTCCCTCCCTGCGCACGCAGGTGGCGGAGCTCGTCTCTCCCAACGGGCGCAACCTCAATGGACGCAACCTCAACGGCCGCAACCTGAACAACAGCGAGCTGGGCGGCATGCTGGTGTCCGTGGCGTACGCGGGCGCCACCTCCGCCTCCGGCAAGACGCTGACCAACGTGCGGCTGCAGGGCTCGGTCTTCGTCGGCCTGGACGGCCCCAACCCCGTGACGGGCACGGGCTTCACCGGTGCACGCTTCGTCGGCAAGCTGGGGGACGGCTCCACCCTGCCCGTGCGCGTGGACGGCATCACCCAGGGCAGCGGCGGCGACAGCGAGCTGTGGTCCTACCAGGTCTCCTACCAGGGCTCGGACGGCAGCTGGCGCGCCGTGTGCCAGGACGCGAACGGCGCGGCGCTCCCCGCCATCGCCGTGGCCAACCGCTGGAACTACCTCCAGGGCGTGGCGGGCGGCGGTGAGAAGATTGAAGACGCCACCGCCTTCACCTTCGCCTGCGAGGGCGCCGCCATCGCGAAGTGCATGCACTTTGGTTACAAGCCCTGGGCCACCGTCAACGGCCAGAGCCTCGCGGGTCACCATCAGGCCTGCACCCGCATGGTGCGCGCGGACTTCTGCGGCGACGGCGCGTCGCACACCACGGATGGCCAGTGGGTCAACCTCTACGACGGCGTGGGCATCCAGACCGACTCCGAGTCCTGGAGCCTGGAGGCCGAGTGGAACGAGGCCGGCGCGCGCTGCTTCACCTCGGAGACCCGCGCCCACGAGCCCGTGACGTGCTCGGGCTTCAACCCCATCCCGGACTGCGGCAGCACCAGCCACTTCCAGTCCGGCACCCGCCTCATCAGCGAGGCGCCTTCCGGGGTCAGCGGGCTGTAGCCTGACAGGTTACAGCAATCCCAGACTTGTAACGGACTAGGTTACAAAATCTGGAAGTCGATAATTGTCAGTGTTTCATGTTATGAGAACGCTCCATTCGCCTCCGTGTCGCAAGGACCGGAGGGGCGTGGGGCGTTTTCCGCATTCACGGAGGGGGACGGAGCCGGTGTGTCCGGGGTTCCGCGCACGGTGAGGGGGAGGGTGCCCCATCGCGAGGCTGTCGTCGCGGTATCCCCGTCGTGAGTGGAGCACACCCCATGAAGCCTGAGCTGTCCCTGCTGTGGAAGCATTCCCGGAAGCGTCTGCCGTTCGCGCTCCTGGCCTCGTCTCTGGCGGTGGGCTGTGGCCAGCCCGCCCCGGAGACGTCCGAGACTCCCGCGCCTGCCGCGCCCCAGGCGGACTCCTCCGCCCGGGCCGTGGACCCGTCCGGCAACCTGGAGGTGGCGCTCGGTACGGCCCTGCAGGCCCTGGAGGGGGACGCGGCGCGCCCGGTGGTGGAGTCCCTCTTCGCGATTCCCCAGGGCTCGGCCAGCAAGTCCACGGCCACGGTGTTCCAGCTGAAGCTGGACCCGAGGCGCGCGGAGAACGAGGCGTTCCGCGGCGGGACGCTTTCGATGGCGGACGAAGCGCAGCAGCTGACGTTCCGCGACGACGGCCAGGCGGGCGACGCGGTGGCGGGGGACCTGCTCTTCACGGCCTCCGGCACGTTCGACTTCGTGGCGCTCCAGGCCCAGCAGCAGCGCATTGCCCAGGCGCAATCCCAGTCGCCCACGCAGCTGACCACGGCCGTGTTCGAGAACCGCCAGCTGGTGCGCACCGTGCCGGTGACGGCGCTGGGCACGCAGTTCCCGGTGGGCCAGCCCGTGCCCATCCAGCCCATTGGCCTGGCGTCGCTGGTGGACCCGGCGCGCTCGCTCATCATCCGCGCGCCCTCCGTCGTGAACGACACGACGCGCACGTATGACCCGTGCACCGGCGTGGGCAACCCGACCGGCAAGTGGACGTTCAACTACCTGATGACGGAGATGGCCAACCAGCCCTTCACGGGCGTGGCCCCCTCCACCTTCGTGCGCGAGTGGCTGCGGCAGTGGGAGCAGCCGCGCACCATCAACGGCTTCGTGAACCCGCCGCGCTCGTCCATCGCGGGGAACCTCATCGGCCCCTGGCCGAAGCTGGCCTCCGGTGAGCTGAACCTGGCGAGGTCGCCGTTCAAGCTCATCGCCATCGTGAACCGGCTGGACCTGGCCGGCAGCAACCCGGCCTACGGCGCTGGCGGCGCGGGCGAGGGGCGCTTCATCTTCGCGGCCACCACGGGCACGGGCTCCAGCTGCTACACGGTGCCCTTCCTGGTCATCCTGGAGTACGGGGTGGACAAGAACGGCTGCGCGGCCATCAAGACCTACGCGCAGCAGTGGCAAGCCCTGTCCGGGCTGCCGCTGGGCAGCGCGTCGTACAACGCGGCGCTGGAGGCCCTGACGGAGCAGTTCGCCAGGCGCGACCTGTCCCCGCGCAAGCCCAACCGCAGCTCCATCAACCAGGTGCGCACCAACGAAGACTGGCTGGCCCACCCGTGGGAGCTGCGCGAGTTCCGCCTCTGGAACGGCTCCATCAACCCGAACTCGTACTCCACCACGCCGCCGCCGGTGCTGGGGCTGCTCAACAGCCACACCGTGGCCCAGACGCCGGACCGCACCCGGCAGACGACGCTGTTCCCGGCCTACGTGAACGCCAACACCGGGCCCATCATCGCGGGCACGTACTCCGTCCCGCTGCCGTGGGCCGGCGGCACCTTCCGCTCGGGCCGCGCCGTCGTGACGAACCCCGTGGCCACCCCGCCGTTCTGGAGCCTGCCGGCGTCCAGCATCCCCAACCGTCAGGCGCGGCACGTCTTCTCGCTCAACACCTGCGACGGCTGCCACGGTGACGAGCTGGGCACGAACTTCACCCACGTGAGCTGGACCGGCGCGCTGTCGCCGTTCCTCAGCGGCGCGCTCACCGTGCCGGACCGCGCGGACGGCACGCCCGTGCGCACCTTCAACGAGGTGCTGGCGCGCCAGACGTTCCTGGACCAGATGGCCAACCAGAGCTGCCTCACCTCGGCGTTCGTGACCGCTGCGCCGAGCGTCCACTGAGCCCCGTCCAGAGGTGAAGGAAGCGTGAAGAAAGCGCGGCCTCCGTTCCCTTGTGTGGGGCGGAGGCCGTCGTCTTTCCAGCCGCCGTTCGCATGCCTCCCCGCCTGTCAGGGGGACGGGCCGTGTGTGTTCTCCAGGTTCACGCCCGGTGGTGGCACGACTTCCCCGGCCGGGGAGGCGGCACCACGTTTACCCGGCCCCGGGGACCGCCCCGGGTGGAGCTCCAGGGCCAATGGCCCCTGGGGGCCGGGGAGGCAGGCCGTGGGACGCACCGAAGAGACAGCGGGTCTTCGCGCCCGGCGCACGGGTTCACGGTGGGGAGCCGTGCTGGCCATCTTCTGGCTGGCCGGCGCCTGCGGACAGCGCTCCCAGGAGGTCGCCGCGCCCACCGCGCCGACGGTGGTGTCCCTGGGACCGGAGAACGTGGTGCGCGTGGAGCCCATGACGCTGGAGAACGGGCCCGTCGTCTCCGGGACGCTCCAGGCGCGGCGGCTGGCCAGCGTCCGCGCGGAGGTGGGGGGCAGCATCCTGGACGTGACGGCGGACCACGGCGAGACGGTGAAGGAGGGGCAGCTGCTGGCGCGCGTGGAGGAGCACACGCTGCGTGAGCAGGTGCTGGCGGCCAGCTCCAATCTTCGCGTGGCGCGCAACGCCTTGCAGGTGGCGAAGGCGGATGAACAGCGCAACCAGACCCTGGTCAACCAGGGCGTCATCACCCGCCGCGACTTCGAGCGCGCGCAGCTGTCGCGGACGCAGGCGGAGGGGCAGCTGGCGCAGGCGCAAGCGCAGCTGAAGCTGGCGCAGGACCAGCTGTCGCGCACGAAGGTGGTCGCGCCCTTCACGGGCGTGGTGAGCGAGCGGCAGGTGAACGCGGGCGACATCGTCCAGCCGGGCGCGCCCCTCTTCACGGTGGTGGATCCGGAGACGCTGCGGCTGGAGGCCTCCGTGCCCTCGGCGCAGCTGGGCCAGGTGAAGGTCGGCACGCACGTGGACTTCCGGGTGAATGGCTACGCGGGCCGCGCCTTCAAGGGCGAGGTGGAGCGCATCAACCCCGCGGTGGATCCGGCCACGGGACAGGTGCGCATCTACGTGAGCATCCCCAACAGCGAGCAGACGCTGCTGTCCGGCCTGTTCGCGCTGGGGCGCGTGGCGTCCCAGTCCAAGGAGGCGCTGGCCGTGCCGGTGGACGCGCTGGACACGCGCCAGGAGCCGCCCACCGTGCAGCGCATCTCCAACGGCAAGGTGGAGGAGGTGGCGGTGACGCTGGGCCTGCGGGACGACGTGGAGCAGGCCGTGGAGGTGCGCTCGGGGTTGAAGGCCGGGGACGTGGTGCTGCTCGGCTCCGCGCGCGACCTGACCAACGGCACGCCCGTGAAGCTCACCGCCGCGCCGGAAGGTCCGAAGCAGCAGCGGCCCGGCTCTCCACCGGAGGCCTGGCAGGGCGTGGGCGGCGCGGGCAACGCGTCCGGCGGCAGTGGCCCCGCACGGGCTCCGGCTGCGGCCGGGGCTCCCACGCCCCCGGCCCAGGCACCCGCGAAGTAGCGGCGAGGCGTCTCCACTTCTTGAAGAAGCACCGCAGGAGTCGTCCGTGTTCATCTCCGACTTCGCCATCAAGCGCCCCATCATCACCATCACGGCGATGGTGGCGCTCGTCGTGTTCGGCATCGTCGCGCTCATCAACCTGGAGACGGACGAGTTCCCGGACATCCAGCAGCCGGTCATCAACGTCACCATCGCGTACCCGGGGGCCTCACCGGAGACGGTGGAGCGCGAGATCGTCGAGCCCATCGAGGACGCCATCTTCGCCATCTCCGGTGTGGACGGGAAGAAGACCACGTCCAGCTCCACGGATAGCCTGGCGAACTTCACGGTCTTCTTCGACTTCGAGAAGGACGTGCAGGAGGCGTCGCAGGACATCCGCGACGCCATCTCCAGCAAGCGCGCGGACCTGCCGCAGGAGATGGAGGAGCCCATCCTCACGCGCTTCGACCCGGCGGACCAACCCATCGTGTCGCTGGTGCTGACGTCGGACGCGCTGGACGTGCCCGCGCTGTCGCTCATCGCGGACCCCGTGGTGGTGGGGGACTTGCGCTCGGTGCCGGGCGTGGCGCAGGCCACGGTAGTGGGCGGCGTGGACCGGGAGATGACGGTGCAGGTGCGGCCCGCGGCGCTCCAGGCGGCGGGCCTGTCGGTGGCGCAGGTGGTGGCGGCGCTCCAGGCGCAGAACCTGGCGGCGCCGGTGGGCCGGCTCAACACGGAGTTGCAGGAGCGCACCATCCGGCTCAAGGGCCGCCTGGAGACGCCGGAGGACTTCGCGCAGGTGCCCATCGCGGAGCGCAACGGGCGCACGCTGCGGCTGGGCGAAGTGGCGGACGTGTTCGCCGGCACCGAGGAGCCGCGCACCCTGTCGCTCTACAACGGCGCGCAGGCGGTGGGCATCGAGGTCATCAAGGCCAAGGGCTACAGCACCACGGAGGTCGCGGACGGCGTGCGCGAGCGGGTGAAGACGCTCCAGCAGCGGCTGCCCGCGAACGCGAAGCTCGAGATCGTCCGCGACGCGGGCACGCGCGTGGAGAACTCCGTCGTCAACGTGCAGCAGGCGCTGATTGAGGGCGCGCTGCTCACGGTGCTGGTGGTGTTCCTGTTCCTCAACTCCTGGCGCTCCACGGTGATTACCGGCCTGGCGCTGCCCGTGTCCGTGCTGGCGTCGTTCGTGAGCGTGTGGGCGTTCGGCTTCACGCTCAACACGATGTCGCTGTTGGGCCTGACGCTGGCCATCGGCATCCTCATCGACGACGCCATCGTGGTGCGCGAGAACATCGTGCGGCACGTGGAGATGGGGAAGGACCACTACACGGCGTCGCGCGAGGGCACCAACGAGATTGGCCTCGCGGTGGCGGCGACGACGTTCTCCATCGTGGCGGTGTTCGTCCCGGTGGCGTTCATGTACGGCGTGGCCGGGCAGTGGTTCAAGCCGTTCGCGCTCACCATCGCGTGCTCGGTGCTGGTGTCGCTGTTCGTGAGCTTCTCGCTGGACCCCATGCTCAGCGCGTACTGGCCCGATCCGCAGGTGGAGAAGGGCGAGCGGCGCAACTTCATCTCGCGGGGGCTTGCGCGCTTCAACCACTGGTTCGACCGGCAGGCGGACCGCTACAAGGGCGTCATCGCGTGGGCGCTGGACCACCGGCTCGCGATGGTGCTGCTGGCGGTGGGCTCGCTGGTGGGCGCGGTGGCGCTGCAGGGCGTCTTCGGCGGCGCGGGCTTCGTGCCGGTGAGCGACCGCTCGGAGATTGAGATGCTGGTGGAGACGCCCGCGGGCTCCAGCCTGGACTACACGCGGCGCAAGGTGGAGGAGGTGTCCCGCCTCACGCGCCAGCACCCGGAGGTCGCGTACACGTACACGACCATCGGCGTGCCGCTGCCCCTGCGCTCGCCGGGCGTGGATCAGGCGCTGGTGTACGTGCGGCTCAAGCCGAAGACGGAGCGCAAGGCCAGCCAGGAGGTGCTGGGCAAGACGCTGCGTCAGGAGCTGCTCGCGGTGGGCGGCGCCAACGTGTCGGTGTTCACCAGCGGCTTTGGCGGGGCCATCAAGTCCATCCAGCTGGAGCTGCGCGGGCCGGAGTCCAAGGGGCTCAACCAGTTCGCGCAGCAGGTGATGAAGGAGGTGAAGCAGGTGCCGGGCGCGGTGGACGTGGGGCTGTCCACGCGCGGGGAGAAGCCGGAGCTGGAGGTGGAGCTGAACCGCGGCGTCGCGGGCCAGCTCAACGTGACGGTGGGGCAGGTGGCGCAGTCGCTGCGGCCGGCCTTCGCGGGCCTGGACTCCGGCGACTGGGTGGATCCCATCGGTGAGACGCGCGACGTGATGGTGCGGCTGGCGCCCCAGTTCCGGGAGACCCCGTCCCAGCTGTCGCAGCTGCCGCTGGTGGTGGGCACCAGCGCCACGGGCGCGCCGGTGGTGGTGCCGCTGGGACAGGTGGCGACCGTGAAGCAGACGGTGGGCCCGGCGCAGATCGACCACCTGAACCGCGAGAAGGTCATCAACGTGCAGGCGAACGTGGCGGGGCGGTCGCTGTCGGAGGTGATGGGCGACGTCCAGACGCGGCTCAAGGCGGTGAAGGTGCCGCCGGGCTACGAGGTGTCCACGGGCGGCGAGTCCGCGGACCAGCAGGAGGTGTTCGGCCGGGTGTTCCTGGCGCTGGGCGTGGCGGTGATGTTGATGTACCTCATCCTCGTCATCCAGTTCGGCTCGTTCATCGACCCGCTGGCCATCCTGGTGTCGCTGCCACTGTCGTTGATTGGCGTGGTGCTGGCGCTGGTGGTGACGGGGGACACGCTGAACATCATGAGCCTCATCGGCGTCATCCTGCTGATGGGCATCGTCGCGAAGAACGCCATCCTGCTCATCGACTTCGCCAAGTGGCAGCACGAGAAGGGCATGCCCTTGCGCGAGGCCTTGATTGAAGCGGGGCGCATCCGCTTGCGGCCCATCATCATGACGACCTTCGCGCTCATCGCGGGCATGGTGCCGGTGGCGCTGGGACACGGCGAGGGCGGCGACTTCCGGGCGCCGCTGGGCCGCGCGGTGATTGGCGGCGTCATCACGTCCACGCTGCTCACGCTGCTGGTGATCCCGACGGTGTATGAAATCCTGACGGACGGCCGCGCGTGGATGACGGGGAAGCTGCGCCGCGTGTTCAAGGTGCGCGGTCAGGCGCACGGGCCTGCGCACGGCGGCGGCGAGCCCCGGCCCCAGCCTCAGGCCCGGCAGGACTGACGCGGAGAAGATGATTCCGTCACCCTCAAGGAACGGTTGGCGCATCGCGCGGAGGGCCATAGGGTCGGGAGTGTGGAGCTCCTGTCCCCGCTGCCCGATTCGCACCGCTCGCTCATCACCGAGGCCCTGGACGCACTGGGTGTCACCCGCTGGGTCCTGAGCATCCATGACCCCAGCTTCCCGGGCCTCCCCGGAGAGGACCTGGGGCGAGGCTCGCCGTACTCAGAGGGCGCCACGCGCTTCCTCGCCTTCGCTCGGGACCTGGGCTTCACCGGCATCCAGCTGGGGCCGCAGGGGCAGACCACCGCGTACAACCCGTCGCCGTATGACGGCACGTTGTTCTCACGCAACACGCTGAACGTGGCGCTCGCGCCGCTCACGGATCCACACGGACCGTGGGGGGCGCTGCTGCCCGCGGACACCCTGGCCCGGCTCGTCTCCGAAGTGCCCGAGGAGGGGGGGCCAGCGGTCCGGTACACCTCCGCGTGCCGGGGTCAGGCGCAGGCGCTCCAGGAGGCTTGGGACACGTTCCGCCGTGAGCGGGACCGCATGGATGCTCCCGCGTCCATCCTCGCGCTGGTCCGCCGCTTCGCGGACTTCCGCATGGAGAACCGGGAGTGGCTGGAACGGGATGCGCTCTTCGACGTGCTCGCCGCCCGGCATCACACGCCAGATGACTGGCGCGGTTGGGCGGATTCGCTGGATGGGCGCCTGTTCGCGCCGCGTGCCGGCGAAGTGATGCAGGCGGAGGCGCGCATCCGGGAGTTGCTCATCGTCGAAGCCGGCGCGGTGGAGCAGTACGCCTTCCGCCAGTTCCTCGTGTACGAGCAGCATGGACTGCTGCGGGAGCGCGCGGGGGCCTTGGGGCTCAAGCTGTACGGGGACCTCCAGATTGGTTTCTCGCCTCGGGACACGTGGGCGCGGCAGGGGTTGTTCCTCGGCGCGTACCTCATGGGGGCCCCGCCCAGCCGCACCAACCCGGAGGGCCAGCCGTGGAACTACCCGGTGCTGGATCCAGAGCAGTACGTCGCTTCGGACGGCTCCGGCCCCGGGCCGGTGCTGCGCTACATGGACGCGCGGCTGGGCAAGATGCTCTCCGAGTACGACGGGCTGCGCATCGACCATCCGCACGGGCTCGTGTGTCCGTGGGTGTACCGCGCGGGCTCGGCGGATCCGCTGCTCGCGGTGCAGGGTGGGGCGCGCCTGTTCTCCTCGCCGGACCTGCCGGATCACCCGGAGCTGGCGCCGTATTCCATCGTGGCTCCGGAGCAGCTGGACCGCTCGGTGCCGCGCTACGCGGATGGGTGGGTGACGGGGCTCACGGAGGAGCAGGTGGCCCGGTACGCCATCCTCTTCGACTCCGTGGTGCGCACGGCGCGGGCGCACGGCCGGGCCCGCGAGGACGTGCTGTGCGAGGTGCTGAGCACGCTGCCGTATGAGCTGTCACGGGTGATGGCCCGTGATGGCCTGGGCCGCTTCCGCGTCACGCAGAAGGCGGACCTGAACAACCCGGCGGATGTGTACCGCAGCGAGAACGTGGCCCCAGAGGACTGGGTGATGGTGGGCAACCACGACACGAAGTCACTCTGGCGGCTCGTCTCCGAGTGGCAGTGGAAGCACGCGCTGCGCGCCCAGGCGGACTACCTCGCGGAGCGTCTGCATCCCGAAGCGGAGGGGCGTGAGGCCTTCGCGCGTGAGCTGGCGGAGGATCCGGGGCTGCTCGCGCAGGCGAAGTTCGCGGACCTGTTCGCCAGCCGCGCGCGCAGCGTGATGGTGTTCTTCGCGGACCTGCTGGGCATGCCGGACACGTACAACGCGCCGGGCTCCGTCGATGCGCGCAACTGGTCGCTGCGCATCCCGGCGGACTGGGAAGAGCACTACCAGCAGCGGCTGCGCGTGGGGGCCGCGCTCAACCTGCCACAGGTGCTCGCCATGGCGCTGCGCGCGGGCGGAGCCGAAGCCCGCGCACGGCACGCGGACCTGCTGACCCGGCTGGACGCCGCCGCTGCCAGGCTGCGAAGCGGCGCGCGGTGAGTCACGCCCGGCGGGGCGAGCGGCACGAACCTGTCCGACAGTCGGACAGGTTTTTGGATGACCGTGGACAGGGGCTCAGGTGATGCGCCGCATGTCGAAGCGTGACTGGAGCGTCCATTGCCCAGCGGCGTCCTGCACCTCCCCGCGCCAGGTGAAGCGGTCCGCGCCGATGTCGGAGAAGCTCCAGCGGATGGGCTTCCCGTGATGCTCGCCCAGGAGCACGAGCCGGTCGCCATCCCGTCCTCCGGACAGCCGGTTGATGGCACCGCCCGTGGGGCTGATCCAGGTGATCTGCCACCTCCCTCCAGCCCGGTCGAAGGTGCGCACCGTGGTGCCGTAGCGCCTGTTCGCCCCAGGGCCTGACTGCGCGGGGGCGCGCCTGGACGGCACGATGAACACGTCCTGCAGGGCCCGCCCCTCCAGCACCCAGTGGAACCACCACTCACCCTGGCTCTCGCGAACGCTCCCGTCGGAGTCATGGTCCTGGATGGTCCCGGCCCAGCCTCCCACCAGCCATCCGAAGGTGGCCGCCGCGTCGCCCAGCTCGCTCGAAGGGCCCGGGCTCATCAGGGCCTCCACGAACGCCTGCGCCACGGACATGGGCGCGGCGGGCCCTTCCGCGAGCCTGCGCCAGATGCCGGCGTATTCGATGGGCAGCCCGTCCGCGTCCACGTCCAGCATCGCGTGGAAGCCGCTCTCCAGGCTCTCGTAGCGATAGCGCGTGGGCCCTGCCCGCGTGTAGCCCTGCCTCGCGGGCACGACCTCCAGCGCGGGAAAGCGCACCCACGCCGCGCGGATCTCCGCGCTGGCGCCTTCCCCCAGCCGCAGCCGGTTGATGGGCAGCGCGTTGGTTGAGGGGCTCAAGCCCAGGTCCACGTCCGTGCATCCCCCCAACTCCTCCGCGTCCCGGCCGTTCTTCCGCCAGTGTCCCTCCCCGTCATGCTCCAGCGTGAGCGCGCGATGCTCGCCGCGCCACGATTGCGTCACGCTCACCCGGCGCGTGCGCCACGCGCTGTCACAGACGACCGAATACTCCGCCCTCAGCGGCGCACCCTGTTCCGCGACGAGAATCAAGCCGGAGAGCTCCGTGCCCTCCTGCCCGCGCCGCACCCGTGCATGCTCGAACCCCTGTTCATCCATCACGCGCCGCCAGATGAACTCGCGCGTGACTGCTGTTGCCTCCGTCGCCATGATTCGGTCACCCCGTTTGGATGTGCGGGGAGAGGATGGAAGGACGGACCGTGGCCGACTTGGGGAAAGTGGACCTGACCACGGCTCGCCGGCTGGCGTCCGGCGACGGATGGCGCGTGAGTGAGATCATCTGCCGCTCGGGCCCCAAGGACCCCGTCTTCGCGGAACAGCACACCTGGGTGTCCGTCTCCGCCGTCCTGTCGGGCAGCTTCACCTACCGCTCCCGGAACGGCCGCGTGCTGCTGACGCCTGGAGCGCTGCTGCTCGGGGAACAGCACACGTCCTTCTGCTGCGGCCACGAGCATGGTGTGGGCGACCGCTGCATCGCCTTCCACTTCAAACCCGAGTTCATGGAAGAGGTGGCCCGGGACCTGTCCGGGGTGACGCGCACGGACTTCCCCAGGCACCGGCTGCCGCCCCTCCAGCGGCTCGCACCCCTCATCGCGGACGTGCAGTCGCTGGCCGAGCATCCCGGCGCGCGCGGCGCGGAGGAGCTGGCGCTGCGGATGGCGGGCGCGGCGCTGAGCGGCATCCACGAGGGCTCCACCCGGCCCATCACCGCCACCGAGGAGCGCCGCATGGCGGACGCGCTCCGGTTGATGGAGACCCGGCTGGTGGAGCCCCTCTCCCTGGACGTGTTCGCGCAAGCGCTGGGCATGGGCCGCCACCACTTCCTGCGCACCTTCCGCAAGGTGGTGGGAGAGAGCCCCTACAGCTACATCCTGGGCCGCCGCCTGACACTCGCCGCCGAGCGCCTGCGGACGGACGGTGAGCGCATCGCGGACATCGCCTATGCGTGCGGGTTTGGCGACCTGTCTGAGTTTGTCCGCCGCTTCCGTGCCCGCTTCGGCGTCACGCCGTCCGCGTACCGGGCCCGCGCTCGACCCGGGTCGACCGGGATAGAGCGGGTCTAACCAGTCTCCTTGGAAATCCCTGTTCTCGATGCTATCGGGTCTGCGCAATTCTTGATCTGGGTGAGGCAAGGACCGCGTGGCGAATCATCGTGAGTGGGAGTTCGGAGCGCATCGCGCGTACTTCGAAGAGCCGGACCTGTTGGTGATGAAGTTCAACGGGCCCTCGAAGCTGGAGGACTCGAAGAAGGTGCTGGAGATCTGCCAGGAGGTGTCGAGGAACGGACCGGTGTTCGTCATCTCCGACGTGTCCACCTCCAGCATCGACAAGGACTCGCGCGAGCTGCTGGTGGCGCAGGCGAAGGCCGAGTGGTTCCGCGGCCACGTCTACCTGGGCACGGGCCCGCTCCAGCGCGCGGGCGCCAAGGCGCTGATGCTCGCGCTCTACTTCACCGGCAAGTGGACGGTGGACGTGGACTTCGCGGACTCGGAGAAGGACGCGCGCGACCTCATCGCGAAGAAGCGCGCCCAGCCTCCCAAGAAGTAGCTGCTGCACTTGCGCCTCAGTGCTGGACGTCCAGCACGAGGCGCGTGGGGTTCGTCAGCTCCAGCACGCGGAACGGGACGCGGCGCGCGGTGCCCAGCACCCACGTCACCTCGCCCTCGAAGTCGCACACGCGCTCCAGCCCCAGCAGGGACGGCAGCGCGGGCTTGAGCGAGCGCTGCGCCACCGTGGCCTGCCCCTGGTCGTCGTGCGCGCGCGCCAGCGTGAAGCGCACCTCCAGCATTGCCTCTCCCGGCGTCTTCACGTCGTCACCGGAGCCGCACTGCTGCGCTGATTTCACGTACCCCAGCTGGTAGCCCGGCAGGCGCGGCCCGTCGAACTCGAACACCGTGCGGTCGTAGTCCGCGTGCGTCCCCGTGCGCACCGAGCGCAGCGTGATGGGCGGGGGCTCGCCGCGCGGCTTCTCCACCGTCGCCGTGGTCCACGCCTCGGCCCCAGAGTCTGGCGCTGCTTGCGCCGTGGGCGCAGGCCTGCCCGCGTCCTCCTTCACGTCCAGCACGGGGTGCACCACCGGGGCGGTGGCGGCCGGTCCCTCGCGCGGCACGGTCTTGGCGGGCGGGGGCACGGCTGGCACGTCCATGGGGACGGTCTGGGGCTCCTGCTTCTGGCAGCCCTGGCTCAGCAGTCCCAACGCCACTCCCACCGCGTACAGCCCCTGTCGCAGGCGCATCCGGTTCCTCCCATCAAACCCCGTCAGCCGGGGACTTCCCGAGTCCTCGCACACCGCGCGCCCCGGGACCATGGAAGATGCGCCTCCCCGGCGCCGTTGCGTATAGGGTCCGCCCGGCCGCGTCCCCTGGCCCCCCTCGTGCACTGGAGAACTTGCACCATGGCCCTCGACCTGACCTCCCTCCCGCGTCCCTCTCGCGATGACACCACCGTGAGCACCATGGTGCGTGGGCTCGTGGGCAGCGAAATCCTCCGCATCGCCGCGGAGATCCGCGAGCTCGTGGCCAAGGGCAACAAGGTGTGCAACCTCACCGTGGGGGACTTCAACCCGAAGGAGTTCCCCGTCCCGGACGGCCTGCGCGACCAGATTGGCGCCGCGCTCCAGGGCGGTGAGACGAACTACCCGCCGTCCGACGGCGTGCTGGACCTGCGCCAGGCCGTGCAGCGCTTCTACGAGCGCTCCCTGGGGCTGAAGTACCCGCTGGAGGGCATCACCATCGCGGGCGGCGCGCGGCCCGTCATCTACGCCATCTTCCGCGCGGTGCTCGACCCGGGGGACGTCGTCGTCTACCCGGTGCCGTCGTGGAACAACAACCACTACGCCCACATGCTGGGCGCGAAGAGCGTGGTGGTGACCACGGACGCGGCGGCGGGCTTCATGCCCACGCTGGCGCAGCTGGAGCCGCACCTGTCGTCCGCGCGCCTCTTGTGCCTGTGCAGCCCGCTCAACCCCACCGGCACCATGCTGGACCCGGAGGCCCTGCGCGCCATCTGCCAGCGCATCGTCGAGGAGAACCGCGCGCGAGAGGGCCGCGGCCAGAAGCCGCTCATCCTGATGTACGACCACATCTACTGGGTGCTGACCTTCGGCAAGAAGCACGTCACGCCCGTGGAGCTGGTGCCGGAGATGGCGCCGTACACCGTGTTCGTGGACGGCATCAGCAAGGCCTTCGCCGCCACCGGCGTGCGCGTGGGCTGGGGCGTGGGCGCGCCCACCCTCATCTCCCGCATGCGTGACGTGCTGGGCCACGTGGGCGCCTGGGCTCCCAAGGCCGAACAGGTCGCCACCGCGCGCTACCTGGACGACGTCCCCGCCACCGAAGCCTTCCTGACGACGATGCGCCAGCGCGTCGACCAGCGCCTGGAGGCCCTCTACAAGGGCTTCCAGCGCATGAAGGACGCGGGCCTGCCGGTGGAGGCCATCGCGCCGCAGGGCGCCATCTACCTCACCGTGCGCTTCGACGTGGTGGGCAAGGACGGCCTCGCCACCAACGACGCCATCCGCAAGCGTCTCCTGGAGAAGGCCCGCTTCGCCGTGGTGCCCTTCCAGGCGTTCGGCCTTCAGGAGGACACCGGCTGGTTCCGCCTCTCCGTGGGCGCCACGTCCGTCGCCGAAATCGAGGAGGCGATGCCTCGCGTGGAGGCCACCGTGCGTGAAATCCTCGCGGCCCGGTAGCCACTTTCCTCCACAGGCTGGCAGACAGGGAATAGCCTGCCAGCCGTGGCGTTGAGGGCGCCGCCATCATGCTCAAGCGTTTCGTGGACGTCCGTGACGAGGAGGTGGGGGCGGTCCGCGGGGCGTTCGTCTACTTCTTCACGCTGATGTGCGGCTACGCCATCCTGCGTCCCATCCGCAACGAGATGGGCACCGCCGGGGACGTGAAGCACCTGCCCTGGCTCTTCACCGTCACCTTCGTCGTGATGCTGCTGGCGGTGCCGGTCTTCTCCGCGCTGGTGGCGCGCTACCCCCGGCGGGTGGTGGTGCCGCGCGTCTACCGCTTCTTCCTCGTCAACCTGCTGGTCTTCTTCGCGCTGCTCAAATGGGGCGTGGCGAAGGAGTCCGTGGCGCGCGCCTTCTACGTCTGGCTGAGCGTCTACAACCTGTTCGTCGTCTCCATCTTCTGGAGCTTCATGGCGGACGTGTTCGCCAGCGACCAGGGCAAGCGGCTCTTCGGCTTCATCGCCGCGGGCGGCACCACGGGGATGATTGTCGGCCCGTTCCTGGTGGGGCGGCTGGCGGAGCCGGTGGGGCCGGTGAACCTCATCCTCGTGTCCGCGGTGATGCTGGAGGTGAGCGCGCAGTGCGTGCGCCGCCTGGGCCACTGGGCGAGGGACGTGCAACACCAGCCCGCCACGCGCGAGGGGCCGGTGGGCGGCGGGATGCTCGCGGGGCTGCGCCTCCTGGTGACGTCGCCGTTCCTGCTCGCGCTGGGGATGCAGGTGCTGCTGTACGCGGCGACCTCCACGTTCCTGTACTACCAGGAGGTGCAGCTCGTTGCGTCCCTGGCGAAGGACGCGGCGTCGCGCACGGCGGCGTTCGCGGACATCGACTTCTGGGTGCAGGTGCTGACGCTGGCCATCCAGACGCTCGTCACCGGGCGGGTCATCTCGCGTCTGGGATTGGGCGTGGCGATGGCGGTGGCGCCGGTGCTCACGCTGGTGGGCTTTGGGGTGCTCGCGTTCGCGCCGGTGCTGGCGGTGCTCATCGCCGTGAAGTCGCTGCGGGGCGCGAGCCACTACGCGCTGGAGCGCCCGTCGCGCGAAATCCTGTTCACCACGGTGGATCGCGAGGCCCGCTACAAGTCCAAGAGCTTCATCGACACGGTGGTGTACCGCGGCAGTGACACGCTGAGCGCGTGGCTGCAGGGCGGGCTCACCGCGCTGGGCCTGGGCATGACGGGCCTGTCGCTGGCGGCCGTGCCCGTGGCCGCGCTGTGGCTCGCGGTGGCCCTGTACCTGGCGCGCCAGCAGCGCACGCGCGCCGCTGAAACCCTTCCGCAGACATCCCTTCCTGGAGGAACCACGGCATGAAGCTGACCCGTAGAGGCGTGATTCAAGCAGCGGCCGCGCTGGGCGCGGTGCAGGTGTTGGGCTGTGCGTCGTCCCCCAAGGCGGGCCCCGGCTCGGCGTCTGGTGACGGGGACAACGCCCCGGGCAAGCCCCTGAACATCCTCATCCTGGGCGGCACCCGGTTCCTGGGCCCCGCGCTGGTGCAGGTGGCGCAGGCGCGCGGCCACACGCTCACGCTCTTCAACCGCGGCAAGTCCAACCCGGGCCTGTTCCCGGACGTGGAGAAGCTCCAGGGCGACCGCGACCCCGACAAGGGCGAGGGCCTGAAGGCGCTGGCGGGCCGCAAGTGGGACGCGGTCATCGACACGTCCGGCTACGTGCCGCGCATCGTGAAGGCGTCCGCGGAGCTGCTCGCGCCGAACGTCGGCCAGTACGTCTTCATCTCCAGCATCTCCGTCTACAAGGAGATGACGAAGCAGAACCTCAACGAGTCCGACGCCGTGGGCACCATCCCCGACGAGACCACGGAGGAGGTGGGCGAGACGAGCTACGGCCCGCTCAAGGCGCTCTGCGAGAAGGCCGCGGAGACGGCGCTGCCCGGCCGCACGCTCAACATCCGCCCCGGCCTCATCGTGGGCCCGGATGACGGCTCCGACCGCTTCACCTACTGGCCGCTGCGCGTGGCGAAGGGCGGCGAGGTGCTGGCCCCCGGCGACGGCGAGGACCCGGTGCAGGTCATCGACGCGCGCGACCTGGCCGCGTTCATCATCCGGAACGTGGAGCGCCGCAGCACGGGCATCTTCAACGTCACCGGCCCGGTCCAGCCCATGAAGATGAAGGGCATGCTGGAGACCCTGCGCGAGGCGACCGGGAGCGACGCGCGCTTCACCTGGGTGGACACCGCGTTCCTGGATCAGCAGAAGGTGACGGCCTTCGGGGACATGCCCGCGTGGGTGCCGCGCACCGGGCCGGAGGGAGGCATCGGCGCGGTGAGCATCGTCAAGGCCACGCAGGCGGGGCTCGTCACCCGGCCGCTCGCGGACACCGTGCGCGACACGCTGACCTGGTTCCACGCCCTGCCAGCGGACCGCCAGGAGAAGCTGCGCGCGGGCCTGTCCGCTGAACGTGAGAAGGAGGTGCTCGCGGCCTGGCACCAGGCGAAGGGCACCGCCAAGGCGGGCTGAGCGGCCGCGGGCTGAACCCGGGTGCCCGGCCGTGGAGCGGCCGGGCGTCCATCCCCGAGCCGCCGGGCAGGCGGGGGGCATGCGGTGCTGGCCGGACGCGTCATGCGTCCGCACCTTTTCCGCCATGGAACGCGACCGGGACAGCAGGCATCACGTGGTCATCGTGGGGGCGGGCTTCGGGGGGCTCGAGGCCGCCAAGGCCCTGGGCAAGGCGGACAACGTGCGGGTGACGGTGGTGGACCGCTACAACCACCACCTCTTCCAGCCGCTGCTGTACCAGGTGGCGACGTCGGTGCTGAACACCGCGGACATCTCCGCGCCCATCCGCAGCGTGCTGCACTCGCGCAACACGGAGGTGCTGCTGGCGGAGGCGAAGTCGGTGGACGCGCGCCGCAAGGTGCTCGTCGTGGAGGGCGGGGAGATTCCCTACGACTCGCTGGTGGTGGCCACGGGCGCGTCGCACTCGTACTTCAAGCACCCGGAGTGGGCGGACGTGGCGCCGGGCCTGAAGACGCTGGACGACGCCGTGCGTATCCGCGAGCGCATCCTGACGGCCTTCGAGGCCGCGGAGCGCGAGCCCGACCCGGCGCGCCAGCGTGAGTGGATGACCTTCGTCATCATCGGCGCGGGGCCCACGGGCGTGGAGCTGGCGGGGGCGCTCGCGTACATGACGCGGCACTCGCTGCCGAAGGACTTCCGGCGCATCGACACGCGCCAGGCGCGGGTCGTCCTGCTGGAGGGCCTGCCGCGCGTGCTGAGTGCCTACCCGGAGGAGCTGTCGGAGGCGGCGAAGCGCGACCTGGAGAAGCTGCACGTCGAGGTGCGCACCGGGGCCCTGGTGACGGACCTCGACGCGGAGGGCGTCACGTTCGGTGACGAGCACATCGCCACGCGCACGGTGCTGTGGGGCGCGGGAGTGGCGGCGTCGCCGCTGGTGCGCTCGCTGGAGGTGCCGCTGGACCGGGCGGGGCGGGTGAAGGTGACGCCGCTGCTCACGGCGCCGGGCCTGGATGACGTGTATGTGATTGGCGACGTGGCGGCGGCGGAGCAGCGCGGCAAGCCCGTGCCGGGCATCGCGCCGGCGGCGATGCAGATGGGGCGGCACGTGGCGAAGACCGTCCGCTGCCGTCTGGCGAACAAGCCGCTGCGCGCGTTCCGCTACCACGACAAGGGCAGCTTCGCGGTGATTGGCCGCGGCTACGCGGTGGGCCTGCTCTTCGACAAGTGGCGCATGAAGGGGCTGCCCGCGTGGTGCGTCTGGGCGGGGGTGCACATCGCCTACCTCATCGGCTTCCGCAACCGCCTCTTCGTGATGCTGAACTGGGGTTACACGTTCTTCACCCAGGGGGGCCGGAACATGCGGCTC